>CAYOTH010000006.1:0-19919 GCA_964406835.1 uncultured Oscillospiraceae bacterium | reverse complement strand
GCATATCGTTGGTCACAGCGGCGGCGGCGATCATGGCAGCGATGAACATTTCGCCGTAGATGCCGTTTTTGACATGCGAAATGCAGGCGTCGCGCCAGGCCATGTCGGCGGCCAGCTGGGGATTGCCGGGGTTGATGTAGCCGAAGTAGTCGCCGCGGATCTGCGCGCCGATGAACTCGCGGTCGGGGTTTTTGTAGATGGCTGATTCCGGCGGACGAATGCCGATGACGAAATTGCGGAAGGCGCGGCGCTCGGCAGTGCAGTAGGCGTTTTTGGGCTGGCAGTCCATCCAGGCCGTGGCCACCTGCGCGGGCGTAAAGTCGCGTCCATAGTGGCCGATAATGTTGTAGGCGGCCATGACGGTGTAGTTGGTATCATCGTCAACAGGCGCGCTGGGGACGTTGGCATGGTTCGGATAGCCGGAATAGTTGTGTACGCCGTCCAGGCAATCGGCCCAGGTGCGCTTTTCCCAGTTCTTCAGCAGGCGGGGCGTCTTTTTGAGATCCTCCAGCGTCATATAGCGTGTCAGCGGGAAGTTGTCGCTGTTTTTGAGCAGCTCATGCATATCGGGCGTGCGCATACCCTCGACCGGCTTGCCCAGCAGGCAGCCGCAGATTCGGCCCAGCCAGGCGCCGCGGATCCGGTCGGCCAGCGAATCGGGGGCAACTGTACCCAGAACGGGACGGTTTTCGGGGCGGACAGCCTGAATTTCCTCCAGCTTGTCCGGCTCGACATAGGGATAGCCCGCGCGCTGCGGGGCAGCCATCATGGCCTTAAAGAAGACGTCGGCAAGTTCTTCGCGAATGACGCTATCGGGCAGCGCGGAAATGGCCTTGCACAGATCGGCGTAGCCCTCGACATCCTTGCCCTCGTCCCAGCACTGGCGCAGTTCGCCCTCGAGGGAGGAAGAGTATCTTTCCCAGGAATGCATTTCGGAAAGGTTGAGGTATTTCGGATCGAAATTCATGATGTTATCCTCCTTGCAATAAATCCAGGTCAATCTATTGGACGTTTGCTTTGGCCTTTTTCAGGCAGGATTCCCACAGAGTGATGCTGCGCTCGATGCCCTCGTCGGCGGCTTGGCCGGAGCACTTGAACATAAAGCCGGGCGCGCTTTCAATGGTTAGCACATCGTCATAGCCCAGCTCGGTCAAAAGATCGGCCATCATCTGAATATTGACAACGCCGTCCGACTCATCCAAAAACCAGTGCATATCGCGCACGCCGTCGTTGGTATGCAGATGAATTTCCACAATGGGAAAGGGCTTTGAGGCGATGGCCTCGCGATAATCCGTGCGCGTGACCGGCGTTCCCAGCATGCGGGATGGGCATTCAAGGCGCGAGAAGGTGAAGAGCGTTTTGTCGGGACGCCAGCGGCTGTCGTTCAGGCGCATGGTCAGATGGCCGATATCCAACAAAAAGCCGAATTGCTTATGGCCATTCAGTGGCTCAAGCTGGCGCATTTCGGCGTTGGTCAGGCCGAAATCTTCAATGGCGATGCGCGTTTTTTCCCCTTCAAAGGCGGTCAGAGCGGTGCGCAGGTAGGGATAAATGTTATCGCGGATATTCTGGGGCACGTCGAAGGAAAGCGTGGCGATCAGGCCATATTGCCTTTGCCAGCGCGCGCACAGCGCAATCTCCTCGCTAAAGGCCTCGATGGCTTCGGGATCGTGCGATGAGGGCAGCTTGTGGTGGATTGTAAACAGGGGATGCTTTTCGCTCAGCGCTTCATAAAGCGCCGCGCCGCCATCCTCGCGGCAGGCGTCGAGAAAGTGAAAGCCCAAAACACTGACACTGTCCAGGCGTTCAGCAAAGCAGCGAACGTTTTCGGCCAGCGTTCTGTGCGGGTAATGCCAGATAGCCAATCCGTTTTTCATACGTTCCTCCTGAAAAAATCCCATCTCGCTGCTGCGCCCTGTCGGATACGCAGCAGCGGGCGCTTTTAAGTTGTCAGTTTCTCAAAGAGACGGTTCCCAGCAGGCCGGCGTTCGACCATTCCTTATCCACATTGCGGATAATCAGCGTGAGAATGTGTTCGCCGCCGAGCGTGTCAGACAGCGGTACATTCAGGTTTTCCAGCGCGTTGTTAGCGCGTTTGGCTAGCAGCTCGCCGTCCAGATAGACCTCGACCTCGCCCATCAGTCGGTTGAAATAGAACGAGCGATCTGCGCGGGCTGCGCCCAGATTGACCACGGCGCGATACAGACCGTAGGCGCCGAAGCGATCCTTGAACTGAGGCTGAGGCCGGTCGATGAGGGCAATCGGCTCAAAGGAGTTCATGTCGTTGGCGGCGACGACGGGATTGGGATCGGGCTTTTCGTCAAAGAGCGTGTGGAACAGCGTCCAGTTTTCAATGGCGTTTTCCTGCACGGTCTTCATATAGGGGACGTTTTCACCCGGGATGACCGGAATCGTGATGTCAACCGGCGCGGCTTTGTCGGTGCGGACGATGAGATGCACCTCTTCGTCGCCGTCATTGAGGAGTATGGCCTGCGCGCAGCCGTTGTAGAGATGACGATAGGGCGCGATGTCCTCCTCATGCGAGTTCGGGTCGCCGTTGCCTACGCCGATGATGCGTGCGCCGCCACTTACGTCAAAGTGGATCAGATCATTGGCCACGGGCATGAAGCGTCCGGCCTTGTCATAGGCGCGCACGTTGATCGCCACGGCGTCCAGACCGTCGTTTTTGAGGGCGGGCTTGCTCAGCTCGATGCGCAGCTGGGCCGTTTCGTCGGCGGTTTCTACGATGTCCCGCGTTACCTCGCCGCCGTTTCGATAGCCCACGGCGCAGAGCGTGCCCGGGTCATAGGGGACAGTCCATTCGGTGGGCTTGTAGCGATCGCAGGCCGTGCGCTCCAGCTTTCGGCCGTTGAGCAGCAGCTCGATTTCGTCGCAGTTGGTGAAGGCCATGACGCGCACCGGCGTGCCGGTCTCCAGGCTAAGGTTCCAGTGCGGTAGCAGATGTAGCACCGGCTCCTCATGCCAGTAGGCCTTATAGAGGAAGCAGCCGTCCTTTTCAAAGCCGCAGCTGTCATAGGTGCCAAAGAAGGTGGCGACGCTGGGCCAGGTGAAGGGCGTCGGCTCGCCGCGGTAGTCAAAGCCGGTCCAGACAAAGCTGCCGAAGTTAAAGGGTCGCGTATCGACGCTTTCCCAGGTATCGTGAATGGTGTTGCCCCAAAGCGCGCAGGTATCGTCGTAATTGGGGATGATGTGGCGCACCTCGCGGTCTTCCTCGAATTCGCCGCGTACCATGAAGGCGCTGGCCGTTTCCGAGCCGAACATCGGCTTGTCGGGGAAAAGGGCATGAATGGAATCATAGGCGTTCGGATTGTAGTTGCCGCCGATGATATCCAGTATGGAGGCCGCGCCGATTTCGTTGATGCCGCCGTTGAACGCGCCGGTGCAGGGGCGGCTGTCGTCCAGGCGGTGAACCAGCGCCTGCATACGCCCGGCCATGCGGTGTCCCTTGCGCGTGGCGGCCAGCGGTTCCTCGTTGAAGAGAGAATACATCACCACACTGGGGTGATTGCGGCTGTTCTTAATCATGCTTTCCAGCCGCTGCAGACTGTCCTCGGCCGAGGAGAAGGTGCGATTTTCCTCCATGACCAGCATACCCATCCGGTCGCAGATTTCAAGAATTTCCGGATCGGTGTTGTGTGCGCAGCGATAGGCGTTGGCGCCCAGCTTTTTGAGCAGGGCGATGCGGTATTCTTTAATGGCATAGGGAACGGCCGCGCCCACGCCGGCATGATCCTGATGATTGCAGAAGCCGCGCATTTTGATGTTTTCGCCATTGAGGAAGAAGCCCTCGTTGGCATCGTAGCGCAGCGTGCGCAGTCCGATTTCGACCGACTGGAAATGCTCGCCAAAAGCGCCCGTGACGCGCGCTTCGACGCGGTAGAGCCGGGGCGTTTCAAGCGACCAGAGCTCAGGCTGTTCAAGGACTATGGAGTCTTTGAGCGTTACCGTATCATAGCAGCCGACAGAGCCCTGCTGCTCGGCAGAAGCGCACAGTGTTCCATTGGGCGCATAGATGTTGGTCTTCAGCGTGAAGGACTGCGCCTCTTCAAAGCTGTTTTCAACGCTGGTTTCAAGTGCCAGCGTCCAGCGGCCGTCCTGATAGATCGGCTTGGCCCAGATGCCGTTGTGCGCAACGTGTACGGCGGTCTTTTTGTGCAGCCAGACGGAGCGGTAGATGCCCGCGCCTTCGTACCACCAGCCTTCCCAGGCGGAGGCGTCAACGCGCACGGCCAGTACATTGGGGATATCGCCAAAGTTGGCCATGTCGGTCAGATCGACCGTGAAGCTTTTATAGCCGCTGAAATTGCGGTAGAGCAGCTGGCCGTTGAAGTAGATCTGCGCATCACAGCTCATGCCTTCGAACTCAAGCAGAATCTGGCGATTGAGATCCTCCTCGGGCAGCTCGAACTTCAGCCGATACCAGCCGATGCCGCGCTTTTTATAGCCGTGGTTGGGATAGGCCTCGGGCGTAAACTCCTTAAAGGGCACCCAGTCGTGCGGCAGGGAGACGTTTTGCCAGGTGCTGTCGTCATAATTGGCGCTGGCCGGGCCGAGTTGCGCGCCAGCCTTGGCATAGCTGTAAATGGCGTCATGGCGAATGATTTCGGGCGGGGGCAGGACGGAAGCATCCTGCTCAATAAAGCGCCAGCCATGATTCAGGCAGAGGATTTCGGATTCGTCCTTAATGTATCGCATGGGAAAAACCTCCTTGGAAGTGGGAATGAGCGGAAATTACAGCGCGTTTTTGTCTTCGCCCTGTTCGGTGAGAATGCTTCCGCCGGCCATGACGAAGGAAACGTGCAGCGTGTCGTCCAGCAGCAGCAGATCGGCATCATAGCCCACCGCAATGCGTCCTTTGTGCTCTGCGCCAATGCGCCGCGCCGGGGTGTCGGTGGCCATGCGAAGCGCGTCGTTCAGCGGAATACCGACTCGAACGAGGGTGCGCACCAGGCGACTCATGGTGGCCACGCTGCCGGCAAAGGCGCGGCGGTCGGGCAGCTTCATAACGCCGTCCTCGTACAGACAGGCCTGGCCGTTTTTCTGCGTATAAAGCGCGCCCTCTTTTTGCGGTGCGGCGGAAAATTCCAGCCCGTCGGTGACGGCGTACATGCCGTCGGCTCCCTTGCAGCGGTAGATCAGGCGAAGCAGCGCCGGGGGCAGGTGACAGCCGTCGGCAATGACCTGCGTGGTCAATTCGTTCATTTCAAGCCCGGCCTCGACCACGCCCGCCACGCGGAAGGCGTTGCGCCGCACGACGCTTGAGCAGCCTGAGTAGAGGTGGGTCACGTCGCTAAAGCCGTTGAGCACGGCCTGGGCCATGGTATCATAATCGGCATCGGTGTGCGCGGCGGAAACGACGACGCCCCGCTCGCTTAAACGGCATCCCAGCGCCATGGCGCCTTCCAGCTCCGGCGCGACGCCCATCATTTTCAGGCAGGGGCATTCCTCGATGAGCGATGTCAAATCGGCCGTCGAGGGCGTGAGCAGCGTGTCGGTGGCTTGCGCGCCGCCCTGTGCCGGGGAGAGGCAGGGTCCTTCCTGATGCACGCCCAGTATGGTGTGGGGAAGCGGCTGAGCCATGGCTTGGACGACGGCTTGCGCGGCGCGCGCCATATCGGCCAGGGGCATACTCAGCGTGGTGGGCAGTATGGCGGTTGTGCCGTGCAGCGCGTGAGAGCGGGCCATTTCGACAATGGCTTCGGCACTGCCCTCCATGACGCTGCGTCCGCCGCCGCCATGGACGTGAAGGTCGATGTAGCCGGGCGTCAGCAGACGGCCTTGGGCATCGATGACGCGGGTGTTTTCAGGCGGGTCAATGTGATCGTTGACCGCTTCAATGCGGCCGTTGCGGACCAGAACCGCCGCGTTATGGAAGGTGTAGGGCGTACAGACGCGTGCATTGATAAACAGATAATTCATGTGTCTTTCCTCCTCAGGTTGCTGGAAAGCTTAGCCCTGCCGCACGTCCACATGGGTGTGCGCGGCGATGGTGTCAATCCAGGCTTTGATCTGTTCTTTGTCCGGGAAGGACAATTCGGCCAGCGGATAATCGCGGCCCAGGTTTTCGCATTTGGTTTTGCCCAGCGGATGATAGGGCTCCACGTCGATTCCCTGCACGTTTTTGAGCGA
Organism: uncultured Oscillospiraceae bacterium; assembly: GCA_964406835.1. Lineage (GTDB taxonomy): Bacteria > Bacillota > Clostridia > Christensenellales > Aristaeellaceae > Firm-10. The sequence goes on along the minus strand of CAYOTH010000006.1, from coordinate 13,769 downwards.
ATCGGCCAGGCGGCCGAGGGCGGCAAAGTGGTTTTCCCGGTCGTTGAGGCCCGGAATGATCGGACAGCGCAGCACCGTCTGAGCGCCTGCCTTGTCCAGCTTGCGCAGGTTTTCGAGGATGAGCACGTTGTCGGCACCGGTGTATTCTTTGTGGCGCGCCGGGTCGGTTTCCTTGATGTCGTAGAGGAAGAGATCGACCAGCGGAAAAATCTCTTCAAAGCGCTCCCAGGCCGCAAAGCCGCAGGTTTCCATGCAGCAGGTGAGCCCCTTTTCCTTGGCGGCGCGTAGCAATTCGGGCAGGAAGGGGAACTGGATCATCGGTTCTCCGCCCGAGACGGTCATGCCGCCGCCCGATGTGCGGTAGAAAATTTCGTCCTTCATGACCTCGTTGATGACCTCGTCCACGCTCATTTCCTGGCCCATGATTTCCAGCGCGCCGGCGCAGAATGACTGACAGGCGCGGCAGGCCAGGCATTTCGTCCGGTCGATGAGATGTTCGCCGTTGACGTTTGTGTGGCAATGGCTGGGACACTCGCTCAGGCAACGTCCGCAGCCAATGCATTTGGACTGAATAAAGCCCAGATCGGGCCGGAGCGATTTGGATTCGGGATTGTGGCACCACAGGCAGTTGAGTGGGCAACCCTTGAAAAAGACATTTGTGCGGATGCCTGGGCCGTCATTGACGGAAAAACGCTGAATGTTGAATATCAGAGCCATAAAAACTGCTCTCCTTAATCGTTGTTTTAGCGGGTAAAAGCCCTGAGAATACACACAGATTATATCATAGGTTTCGAGATATATACAATAGCCAAAATGGGGGCGCGGGCGGCGGAATAAAACAAAATATTTACATGAGTCTTGCAAAGCGGTGGGTTTTGCGCTATACTGATACCGATAAAAGGCGTTATGCCTAAGGGAGGATTCAAATAATGACGGAATATCGCAAAGCCCGAGCCGAGGAAGCCGAGGACATTCTGGATTTTATCAACTATGTTTTCAGTCAGGCTCATCAGCCGCATGATTTTAAGAAGTTTAATCCCGCTCTGTATGACAGCGGTTATCCATTTTGGAAGGAACATTATGTGGCTGTGCGGGACGGCCGCATCAAGGCTACGCTGTCTGTTTCAAAGCGCGAGGCCGATTGCGCCGGGATTCATCTGACGCGTGCGCACATCGGCCAGGTGTCGGTGCATCCGTATGAGCGCGGCGCTGGACACATGAAGGCGCTGCTGGCGATGGCGGACGAGGACATGCGTGCAGACGGCTATGATTTTGCCGAGCTGAACGGGCAGAGACAGCGCTATGAGTACTTTGGCTACACGCAGGGCAATGTGCGCTATGCCCTTGAGGTGACGGCGACGAACATGCGCCATACGCTGGCCGGCCGGACGCCACGCCTTGTTTATTGCGAGGGTCAGCTGTTCGACGAGGCCGGCCGCGTGCGGGGCAGCCTGGCCGCCGGATTGACGCTGGACGATTATTCGCTGGCCGCCGATGCCTGCGCTGCGTATTTTGCGGCGACCGGGAAAAGCGCGCTGAAGCTGATGGCCGCGCCGTATGAAACCGATTGCCTGCGTGCGGTGGGCGCGTTTTGCGAAAACACGCAGCTTCAGCCGTCGATGCAGTATCGGCTGTATCATTTCGACCGTGTGCTGGAGGCAGGGCTTCGCCTGAAGGCACAGGCCGGGCTGTTGACGGATGGCGAGACGCGCATTAATGTCGAGGGTAAAACCTGGCGCGCCGTTTCTCAGGGCGGCAGCGTGAGTGTTTCGCCGGATGCGGGCGATGGGACAACGCAGCTTGATCTTATGAAGGCGCAGGAGCTGCTGTTCTCGCCGCTGAGCCGTGTGCTCTATCCCGATATGCCGCCGGAGTGGTTCCCTATTTCGCTGTAAGGAATTTTCAGGGAGGACAGATGAATGAAATACGTTTTTGATCACGATTATCACATTCATTCCTGGATTTCGGATTGCTCGCGCGACCCGGAGCAGACGCCTCAGCGCATTTTGTGCTATGCTCAGGAAAACGGATTGAACCGACTCTGTCTGACCGATCACTATTGGGATGAGACGGTGGAGGGCGCTTCCGATTGGTATAAGATGCAGAATGACGCCTGGATCAACCGGGTTAAGCCGCTTCCTCAGGCGGAAGGCGTGGAGTTTCTCTTTGGCTGTGAGACGGACATGAACAGCGCGATGACGGTGGGCGTGGCGCCGGAGCACTATGATCGCTTTGATTTTGTCGTCATTCCCACGACGCATATGCACATGGTGGGCTTTACCATTACCGAAGAGGACGCAAATGCCCCGGCATCGCGTGCCCGGCAGTGGGTGAACCGGCTGGACGATCTGCTGAAGCGGCCGCTACCCTTTCATAAGATCGGCATTGCGCATTTGGCGTGCAGTCTGCTTGCTCCCTCGCGCGAGGAGTATCTTTCCGTGATGGAGCTGCTGCCCGATGATGAGATGGAGCGCTTGTTCAGCAGGGCGGCCGAAGTGGGCGTGGGTATTGAGATCAACGAGGGCGATATGAGTTTTGCGCCCAGCGAAACGGAGCTTGTGCTGCGTCCTTTTAAGATTGCCAAAAGCTGCGGCTGCAAGTTCTACTGCGCCAGCGATGCGCATCATCCCAAGGAGCTGGATGACTGCCGCGCTATCATGGAGCGCGCCATTGATCTGTTGGGCTTGCAGGAAAGCGACAAGTTCCATATTGAAAAGGCGCGCTAAGCGAAGGGAAGGTCTGTTATGGGAGGATTTGAAAAACGGCGCAAGACCTGGATTTCCTCGGCGCATCAGGGCTTTGTGACCGAAAATGAGCACTCCAACACGCTGGAAGCGTATAAGCTGGCGGCGCAGAAGGGTGCGGATATGATCGAAATCGATGCGCGCATGACGCGGGATGGTGTGCTGATTGTCAATCACGATGCCGAGGTTCGGGGCTTTGACGCCGCCGGGCAGCCCGTGGAATATGTGATTTCGGAAACGGATTATGCCGATATTGCTGCCGTCAGTTTGCTCAAAGACAATCCGCAGGAAAGCCGTGTGCCGACCTTGCAGGAGGCGTTGCGCCTGGCCTATTATACCGGCATGGGCATCAATATCGACCTGAAGGAAGGCATTGCTCATGCTGCTGAGATTGCACAGATGGTTGCTGCCAACGGTATGCGCGGGCGTACCGTCTATGCGACCAATGGCGCGGGGGCGCAGGCCATTCGTCTGATTCTGAGCATTGACCCTGAGGCGCGCTTTATCGATACTAAGCAAAATTACACGCGGGCAGCGCTTTCGGACATTCCCGGCTATCAGGCGCGCTGCTATGTGTATACCGGCGATTTTTCGGATGAAAACATTGCGGAGATTCGGGAAAGCGGCTGTATGCTGGCGGCCATTTCATTAAACGAAGACAATGCGGCTGCGGCGTTTCGGCATTATCCCGATATGGCCGAGTATCCGCACACCAGCGATTTTGAGGCCATTGATCGAAAGATTCTGGATACGGTTGATTGGGATCATCTGTAAAAGGCATAAGGCGGGACGTATCCCCGCCTTTTTTATGCGTCGGGTGAATGAGGTCAAAAAAGCACGATAGAGTTCAGTCGTGATCGTCCATGGCTTTAAGCACTGAGGACATAAAAAGCCGCCGAGGGCGGATGGAGAATATCCATCTCTCGGCGGCTTTTGTATGAGCTTTTATTGATTGAGATGATCCAGATTGAAAACGTAGGTTTTGCCTTCAAGCACAACCGTTACCGTGTTGTTGGCGGCTTTGGTGATGCGCGGCAGTTCGGCTCCGGCTTTGAGCGGGAAGAGCAGTGTGACAAAGCGGAAGCTTTGAGCCTTTTGCACTTTGCGGGAGACGGTCGTGGCGGCGTGCAGCGAAGCGTCGTTTCGCGCCACATACCAGCCCCGGCAGTTCGGCGCTGTTTGAGCGCTGATCTTTTCAAGGCGAACGGGCGCGCTCTCGTCATCCAGCGGAATCAGCGCGACATCGTATTCTTTGCCAAAATCAGAACATACGCCGTTGGGGAAGGCGGGTAGATCATGGACATTGAGCGTGTCCATATGGAACAGAAGCTCGTAATCGTGATCTTTGCCGTCCAGCGAGGTCAGCTCGTCGCAGACACAGAAGAAATCGGGCTTGCAGAAACGGACTTCGCGCTTATGAACGGCCGGCTTCAGCCCGTCGGGGCCAAAGACATCGCGGTATTCCTCGCAGGCATAGTCGAAGACGTCATTGGAGATCCAGCCGGCGGTGATTGGCTCGTCCAACGAGGCCGGCTTCGTCCTGTTCTGAGGCAGGCCATCGACCAGCACGGTGTTGTGATCGCAGGCCGAAAGGGCATAATCGCGGTACGCGGAATCCTCATACTGTCCGCCGCCGTCATCGAAGATCAATTCCTGAGCGCCCTTGTAGAGATTGATGTTCAGTTTATCCTGATGAATATGCGCCTCGCCCAGGGGTCCTACGTCAAAGCAGAGATAGGCGGCGTTCTGGCTCCAGTCACTGCGCATGACGGCAAAGCCTGCGTAGGGCAAGAGAGCCGAAGCGGTCGGCGCAGCCGGCGGCAGGCCTTCGGCGCGGTCGGAATTGACGAAGCGATAGAGCGGATCGACACCAAACAGCTTCTCGGCCCGCTGCGTAAAGCGCTTGGTCAGGATGGTGTAGGTGTCGTTGGTGCGCGGCTGCGTGAAGCCCGGCGTGGAAAGCAGCACGGCAGCGCGGACGGTGCTTTGAAGCAGCTCGACCAGGCGGCCGGGGATTTCATCGGCCAGCCCCAATGCTTTCGCCGTGACATAGAAATTGGAGGCGCAACTGTAGGCAACGGCCTGATAATCAGGCGTCAGCTCGTTGTGCATGCCGTCGGGTAGCGTCTGCGCTTCGGTTTCGCGAATCAGCCATTCGGCGGCGATGCGGCGGTTGGCTTCCGAATCGGAAAGCTCGGTAAACAGCGCAGAGAAGGTGTAAATGCCGTTGGCCTCCATCATCAGCCAGTTGTGGGTGGTGGGGTGCTGAACCAGATGCACGGATTGGCGGTGCATGGAGGCGATCATCAAAAGCAGCGTGACATCCGAAAGAGACGAGGCTTTACGGAAGCCTTCAAAGGCGATAGGCCAGCTGCCCAACAGGCGTATGCCGCATTCGATGGTGCGCCAGGCGCTTCCGGGGCCGTTCCAGTTTTCTGGGATGTCGGTTTGCGCAATCCAATGCAAAATCTGCTTTTCGAAGGCACGGACGTATTTTTCGTCGCCGGTGGCTCGATAGGCGCGGCCCATGCTGATCCAAAAGCCATGCCGGTTCAGTTGCCAGAGCCATTCGTGATTACGCGGGCCGTGGATGGTTGTGGGGTCAAAGAGAAAGTCGATTTCGCCGTTGGGGAAATGCCAGTCGATGTTGACTTCTCTCATTTTTCCTTCGACGCCGCGGTCGGCTGCGGCCAGGTCGTACGGCCCCTGAGCCGACAGATCGGGAAAGGTGATATCGGCCTTTTCACGGTAATACGCCGCGCCCAGATGAAGGGCCGTTTGATAATCGTCCGCTTCAACGGCGGCGGCAAAGGCCGGCCCGAGGCGCCCGGGCATCAGCAAATCAAAAAGCTCTTCCAGATGGGCGGCATATTTGGCGGCGGCTTCCGGCGTTTTCGCCATGGGTGCAACGAGCTGCAGAAGCTGTTCCTTTCTGGTCATGGTGGATCATTCCTTTCAAAGAACATAAAGGCCGAAGACCGGAATAAAACGGTCTTCGGCAGTGTATGGAGGTGTGGGGAGTCGAACCCCAGTCCGAAAGTCAGACGACAGAACTTTCTCCGAGCGCAGTCCACGTTTTAAAATTCCCTCGGCCGAGCCGCCATGGACGGCGTTGCGGCTTTGGTAGCTTCATAAAATCCCGCCGATCTCAAAGCTTTGACCGGTTGGTTCCCTGCTTTTGCAGCGCCGGTGACCTACGCCGCAGGAGGCTTAGGGCCGACGTTCGCGGACTTAGGCCGCGAAAGCTACGTTATCGTAGTTGTCAGTTAATTTTAATTTCCCGTTGTCAGGCGGTTCAGGGCCGCCGCTCGCTTATCCTGCCTTCCGTACCCCCGTCGAAACCAGTACACCCCCGTGTGATGATTAGCCGCGCCCGGCAAAGGTGCGCTCAATATCGCGCTGAGCATCGCGCTTGGCCATGTCGTCGCGCTTGTCGTAAAGCTTTTTGCCCCGGCACAGGGCCACCTGCGCCTTGACGCGTCCGTTTTTAAGATAAATTTCCAGCGGAATGATCGAAAAGCCTTTCTGCATTACATTTTGCTGAAGCTTGCGGATCTCTGCCTTATGCATGAGCAACCGCTTGGGCCGAAGCGGATCGGTGTTGGAAAAGCTGCCCTTTTCATAGGGGCTGACGTGCATGCCGTAGACGAACAGCTCGCCGTTTTTGACAGTGGCAAAGCAATCCTTCAAATTGCACTGCCCCAGACGGATGGATTTGACCTCCGTGCCGTGCAGCTCAATGCCGGCCTCGTACGTTTCCTCAATGAAATAGTCATGTCGCGCCTTGCGGTTCTGGGCAATGACCTTGACGCCCTCCTGCGGCATGTCTCTCACTCCCTGCGTTATCATCTTACAAAACGATCGCCTTTAGTATACCACAGCACCGCTCATTTGTCCATATCCATTTTGAAGCGAACTCTTTGGACTTGGTTCAGGCAAAAGCAGAAGACGCCGAAAGGAACCTTGGCGTCTTCTGGGAAAAAGTATTTTACTTGATGTCGTTGACCAGAGCGACGGCGGCGGCATGCACCTTGGCAGCCATATCAGCGCTGGCGGCCGTGGCCGTTTCGGCGGTCACATCGCCGGACTGGAGTTGGGCAAAGGCATCGTAGCACTGAGCCTGCAGCGCGGCCAGCTCGGTCGTGATCGTGCTCTTCTGCGCGTCGGTCAGGTTGCCGGCGGTGTAGAGGTTGGACAGAGCGTCCATCGTCCAGTAGACGGAATCGGCCCAGTTACCGGGCAGCGCGCAGAAGCCTTCAACTTGAACGCGCTCGCCGTTCTCGTTGCGCTTATACTTGGATGTGGCATAGTACACATCGGCATCCGTGGGTTCCTCTTCGGTGAAGACGGCTACGTTGGTGCTGAGCTGGTAGCCAGCATAGGTGTCGGTGGTCAGCATGGGGTAGTAGGGAATGAACACGCTCAGCGCGGCGTCGTCCATGGCGACCCACTCCGCGGTATCGGTCAGGCTGTCCTCGGCGGCAATCTGGAAGATGTGGGTTTCGAGGTTGCGCACAGATCCAATGTCGTCGATGTGGTAGTAATTCACAATGTCAGAGACGGAATAGGCGTGGTCGAGCACGATGTTGGTGTACAGGGGAACAATGTTGCCCTCGGCGTCTACGTTGGAAATGGTGTAATCTGCGGCGGTCGGTTCATCCTTGGCGGTTTCGGCATTGAAGAAGGCCAGGGCGCTGATCATGCGGTCATTGGCGGCCTGATCGGTGTTGTAGGAGGCAACGTAGTCGATGGTGTTAGCGTCCTTATCGCCGACATAGGAGTTGGCCTTTTCGGCCACGGCGATCAGATCCTTGGAGGCGATGACGTTTTCCGTGTCGTCCAGGTCGATCAGGCCGATGATGGACATGTTGGGCTGGGCAAAGGTCATCGAGGCGGACAGCTTCAGCGCGATATACTGCGTGCCGGTCGCATTCTCAATGTACCAGGTTTCCTGATCGTCGGCGATGAAGATACCGGAGCCGCCCGCGCAGCCCACGCTGTCGTAGATGCTTAGAAGTAGCTCGACGCCTTCCTTGGCGGTGGCCGCCTCGCTCAGCAGCACGGTGGTGATTTCGGCTTCTTCGATGCCGATGTCGGTGTAGGGATCGGCTTCATAAGCCGCATCGGAGCAGCCGATGGTTTCGGTGGCGCTCACGGTGACGCCCTTTTCGTTGGTGCCGCCCGCTTCATAGGGGGTGTGGACATGATCGCGGTTGCAGTCCGGGCAGATGCCGCTGCCGTTGTCATCGCTGAAGGCAGTATAGCTGTAGCTGTCCTTGGTGAAGGTATAGCTGAAGCCATAGCAGCCGTTGTACACTTCGCCGGCCGTGTGCTTGCCCGCGGGGCTGACGTAGAACAGCTTATTGTAGCTGTTGGAGATGTCTTCGGAGCGGGCGAACATCGTCGTGCCGTCGGCCGTCAAATCGGAACCGACATAAATGGCCGTGCAGGCCATGGCGTCGATAGCCGAGAAGCACAGAACCAGAACAAGCAGAATGGGAAGAATTTTCTTTAATTTGATATGGGACATGGAAAAACGCCGCCTTTCGTTTCTTGCTGAGGGGACTATTGTAATGCATATCTATGAATTTGTCAATGGATATTATGAATATTAACACGATTATCAGCCGCTAAACGCGGCTGATACACGCATAAATATGAAATTGTATCCGATTTGAGCAGGCGGCAGGGCGGATTGCGCGCAGAACGGCTGATTAGAAAAACACGGGCGCTGCGATTGACTTTTTGCGCTGTGGCAGATAGAATAATAGAAGAGGAAGCAAAAGCTTCGCCATGAACGCGTTTATTGAAGGGCAGTTCGGCGGGCTGCTTAAAAGGAGACATGAAGCAATGAAAACCATCGGAATCGGTATTATCGGTTGGGGATTTATGGGACGCACGCACACGCTGGCGATTCGTTCGCTGTCTTTGTTTTATCCGGAAGCGGGCTTTGAGGCCAAATTGGTGGGCGTCTGCTCGCGCACGGTGGCCAAGGCGGAAAAGGCGCAGCGTGAGCTGGGCTTTGAATATGCCACGGGCGATTATCATGAACTGCTCAGGGATCCGCGAATCGACGTGGTGAGCATCTGCACGCCCAATGCCGATCATGAGCGCATGGTGATCGATGCGCTGGCGGCCGGAAAGCATGTCTATGTCGATAAGCCGCTGACGGTGGATTATCCGTCGGCGCAACGCATTATGCAGGCGGCTCAAACAGCGCCCGGCAAGGTGCAGCTGGCCCTGCATAATCGCTTTTTCACCTCGACACTGCGCGCCAAAGAGTTGATTGACGAAGGCCGAGTGGGAGAGATTCTTTCCTTCACCTGCCGTTATCTTCATTCCGGTTCGATTGATCCGGACAAGCCCATGGGCTGGAAGCAGAGTGTGGGCGGCGGCGTGCTGCTTGATTTGGGGTCCCATGCGCTGGATCTGGTGACATGGCTGATCGGCCAGCAGCCTGCGCAGGTGCTGTGCGCGGAGAATACGCTCTATGACAAGCGGCCGACGCGCGAGGGCGGCCTGTGCCATGATATTACGGAGGATCATGCCGTGATGCTGCTGCGTCTCAAAAACGGCGCGCTGGGTACGGTAGAGGCCAGCAAAATCACTGCCGGAACAACCGATGTGATGTTTCTTGAGATCACCGGTACAAAGGGTGCGATTCGCTGGAATCTCGAAAATCCGGGTTGGCTGGAATTTTACGACAATACGCAGCCGGAGGTGCCGCTGGGCGGGCTGCGGGGCTATACGCGCATTGAGTGCGTGGGTCGCTATCCGGCGCCGGGCGGCAGCTTCCTGCCGGCGAAGAACGCCATTGGCTGGGAGCGCGGTCATATGCACTGTTATTACAGCTTTTTGAAGGCGATTGCCTGCGACCAGCAGCCGACGCCCGGGCTGGAGGAAGGCGCGCAGCTTCAGAAGCTGCTGGACTGCATGAGCGAATCGGCCAGGCGCGGCGGCTGGGTAACGGTTGACTGACGGAGGACGTTATGCTGGAGAGATACAGGGACAGGCTGCTGGTGGACATGCAGCCGGCGCAGGATTTTATCATGGCGCTGCCCGCTGAGGATCGGTCGTCCTGGGATAATCTGCCTGCGCTCGACAAGCAGCGCCTTTCGGATCGGGCTAATCGCTGGATGGAGACTTCTATTCCGCCGCTGACGGCCTCGGGATATATCAGCTTCAGCCGCGTGGGGCTGGCCGTCGATTACGAAAAAAACCGGCGCATTCGGCGCGATATGCTGCGCGATCTGGTGCTGGGCACCTGCGTGACGCCGGATGGCCGCTATGATATGAAGTTGGCGGATGTCATTTGGGCGATTTGCGAGGAGACCAGCTGGGTGCTGCCTGCCAACAATCCGGCTTCGCTGGGACGCGGCGGCTTTCCCTTGCCCGATGCCGACCAGCCGCGCGTGGATTGGGCGGCGGCTGAAACGGCGGCTGACCTGGCCATGGCCGTGCAGATGATTTCTTCCCGGCTGGATGCGGTGTCGCCGCAGCTGATTGAGCGCATGGCGCGCGAGGTTGAGAAACGGGTGATTCGTCCGTTTCGCACGCTGGCGGGCTCGGCCTGGATGTGCGGCCCCAAAAGCGAGGCCATGCGATGCCTGAGCGGCTGCACGATGGCTTTTCTGACGTTTGAAGAAAGCTCTCAGTATCGCTGGACGTGTGCGGGCAAGGCCATGGATTTTTTCGACGAGCTGATCTGCAAAGCGCCGGCCGACGGCAGTATTCCCGGCGGGCTGGACGAGTGGGCGGCGACGGTTGAGCCGGTTGTCGATATGGTCATGATGGTGCTTTCGGCCAGCCGGGGCAGTGTTGATATGCGCAGGGAAAAGCAGATTCGCCTGATGGCGCATTATCCGGTGTTCTGCCATATGGCGCAGGGCTGGTTTTTGAACGCGGGCGGCCACTCTATGAAGCCGACGCTGCGCGCGCCGCTGTTGTATCGATTGGGCGCGTATGTCGGCGATGAGGCGCTGTGCGATCTGGGCGTCTTTTTGGAGCGCACGCTGCCGCCGGTTGAGGACGGCGTTGAGCAAGGGCTGTTTCACAGGACGGCTGATTTGTTCAATGCGCCGCTGATGGCGCAGGAAAACGTGCGGCCGCCGTTCAGGCGTCAGGGCTTTTATGCGCTGGCGCAGATTATGGTGGCGCGCCGTTCGGAGGACAGCGAGCGGGGATTGGCGCTGGCTGTGCGGGGCGGAACCAACGGGGCGCTGGGCGCTCATGCCGATGCGGGCAATTTCGTTTTATTCTGCGAGGGCGAGCCGGTGCTGGTGGACGCGGGCTTTCTGACGGAGACGGCGCATCATAATCTGCCGCTGATTGGGGGGGGGGGACAGAGCTTGGGCGCATCCTTTGGCGCGCAGGATGTTTCCTGCCGCCTAGAAGAGGATTATGCGATGGTTTCCATGAATCTTGCGGGCGCTTATCCTGCGCAGAGCGGCGTGTATGCCTGGCAGCGGACGCTGGTCTACGAGCGGGGGGACAATGCCGTTCAGCTGATGGAGTTTTTCGATTTGCGGGATTTTGTGCCGGTGAGCTTCCACTTTATAACGCCCTTTGAGCCGGAGCTGGGCGAAGGCTATGCGCAGCTGGGGCCGGTGCGTATGCGCTGGGAGCCGGGCTTGATGGCGGCACGGAAAAAAATTGATGTGCCGTCCGCCTGGCAGAGCCTGTGGGGCGAGGCGCTGTTTGAGGTAATCCTTGAAACGCAGGAGCCGGTCGAAAATGGGCGCAGGACGTTTACATTCAGTGCGCTGAGGACATTTGGATGACGGAGGAGAAGCACATGGCCGAGTGGATATGGCTGGATGCGGAGAAATATCCGGAGCAGCAGACGACGCGTTGCACGATCTTTGGCACGGATAAGACCACCTTTGCTGTGGCCGAGTTTCGAAAAGCTTTGACGCTGCGGGAAAAGCCGGTGCGTGTCCGGATGCGGGTCAGCGGCGATACGAAATACTGGCTGTGGGCTGATGGGTGCTTTCTGGGCATGGGGCCGGTCTGCGCGGGCGGTGATTACGGCAATTGTCTGCCGATGCCGTATTATTATGCATCGCCTTATGAATGGCAGCCTCAAAGCCGGGAGATTGTGCTTTTTGCGCAGGTACAGCTTTCTCCGGCGGTGATGACCGATTATTCCTGCGGCCATGGCGGCTTTTATCTGGAGGGAAGCGCCGAATATGCCGACGGCACAACGGAAGACTTCTTTAGTGATGAAAGCTGGCAGGCGCGTCTGAATGAGTGTTATCGTGCCGCCACAGAGACCGACTGGACCGTTGAGCCGGAGGCCTGGGGGCAGGCTGCCTGCGTTGAGTCCCGATGGACGCTGAAGGATTCGCCGCTTCCGGCGCTTTATGAGGAACGGCTGTCGGCTTCGGAGGATTCTTGGACGGCTGAACCGGGCTGTACGGTTGAAAAAACAGTGTTTTTTGACCGGATTTATGCCGGCTATGTGGCCTTTGAGCTGAAAACAACGGGGCGCTGCACTGTGACAGTGACGCCGTTTGAGCTGGAGGGGCAGGAAGACAAAAGTGAAACCCTTCGAGCGCAGACGGATGTTTCCTATCGCGGGCTTTTGATGCGCAGTGCGGGCGGGTGCCGTGTATGCCTTGAAAATGAGGGCGATGCGACCGCTGAGCTGCGTGATTTTGCGCTGATTTCCACGCATTATCCGGTGACGCAGCAGGGCACGTTTCGATGCAGCGATGAGAGCCTGAACCGGGTTTACGACGTTTGCCGACATACGCTGAAAATCTGTCGGCAGAGCCTGCATCTGGACAGTCCCCGGCATCAGGAAACGCTGGGCTGCACGGGCGATTATTACGTTGAAAGCCTGATGAATTACTTCACCTTTGGCGACCCGCGCTTGACGCGGCTGGATGTGGTGCGCACGGCTGATTGGCTGACGATGGCCGATGGCTTTATGTTCCATACGACGTACAGCCTGATTTGGGTGGAAATGCTGAAGGATTGCTTTATGTTCAGCGGCGACGAGGCCCTTTTGCAGGAAACGCGCGCCGCGCTGGATCGGCTCATGGATCGCTTTCATGACTATATTGGCGAAAGCGGGTTGCTCGAAACGCCGCCCAGCTGGATGTTTGTCGATTGGATTATGGTGGATGATCTCTCGATGCATCACCCGCCCAAGGCATTGGGGCAGACGGTTCTCAATGCGTTGTATTATCGGGCGTTGAACACGGCGGCCGATCTGTATGATAGGCTGGGCGATGCGGCGCAGATGGGCGTGTGCCGGGCGCGAGCTCAGGCTCTTTATGCGGCGTTTAATGCGCTTTTGTATGACGGGCAGCGTGGCTTGTACTTTGACGGGCTGAACACGCCGCAGCAGGACTGCATGCGTCGGCCGCCCGAGAACATGATGGATGTTTCGCCTTTTATGCCGCAGAACGTACCGGGCCACTATTATTCGAAGCAGGCCAACACCCTGGCTGTGCTGTGCGGCTTGTGCGTTGGGGACGCGGCGCGCCGGATTATGCAACGCGTGATGCAGGACGAGGCGCAGATTGATTTCCAGCCGTATTTTGCGCACTATGTGCTGGATGCGCTCTGGAAAACCGGTCTGTTCGGGCAATATGGCCTGAAGCTGATCGACCGCTGGAAGCCGATGATTTTGGCGTGTGATAAGGGGCTTCAGGAGGGCTGGATTAAGCCGGGCGATCACTATTCCTTTGATCATAGCCATGCTTGGGGCGGTACTCCGGCCTATCAACTGCCCTGCCGACTCTTGGGCTTTGAAATGCTGGAGCCGGGCTATCGGCGGATTGCGCTTCATCCCGATCTTATGGGGCTTGAGTGGGCTGAGATCAGCATTCCGACGCCTTTCGGGCTGATTCGTGCCGTTCTTCGGGACGGAAACGTGACCGTTGATGCGCCGGATGAAATCGAGCTTGTGATGAAATAAAAAAACAGCGCGCCGGACACGATGGTTTTCGTGTCCGGCGCGCTGTCAGCCTGTCAAAAAAGGTCGCAAAAAGCGGCCTTTTCTGATATAATAGAGGC
>CAYOTH010000005.1:0-20068 GCA_964406835.1 uncultured Oscillospiraceae bacterium | reverse complement strand
TATCGCATAAGAAGACGCATTGTGAGGTCGCATTGTGGATTCTTTGACAGGCTGACCGCTTCTTCGCATGATTAAGACATGCGAAGAAGCGGTTTTTTTGATTCGGTACCGTATTTCGATTCAACAATCGTTCATGGGATTCACGGAACAAAACAGGTATTTTGCGGGCTGATACAAGGAAAAAGCGTTTATAAAGCCTGTTCAAAGTCTCTGTTTAGCGGAAAGTGGGATTTTAGCGGGGGCAGAGTGAACTCTACCGGCAAATTCCATGCCGGCTCATGACTGGCCGTGTCCTATGAGTTTGGGGTGGTGTGTCCGGCAACGCAAGCACGAGGCCGCCGTCGCTTAAACGCTGAAGGGGCCTGTGAACGGTTTCTTGCGTCCTCATTTTAAAGACAGTGAGGTTATTGTTTCCGCTTGACGCGTGGGGATAAAATCGATAGAGTAGGGATTTTTGGCTGCGGTCAAAAAGATTTTGCCGCTGAGGCAGAGCGCGCAGTGTTTATGGGCGGTGTTGCCCTGATTGGGGAATTGGCGCGTGATTTTGGCGCCGGGGGCCCGGTGGAATTCTGCAAAAAACGCCTGCCCTTTCAAAATGAAAGACAGGCGTTTGGCCATTATTTGCGGAGGAGCAGAAGACCCAGTGTGTGCGGGCCGCAATGGCAGGTGACGGTGGAACCGGCGTCCGTTTCATAGACATTTTCAAAATCAAAGGACTCGGCAACCGTCTGGCGGGCCACCTTGAGCGTGTCCTCTTCGGCGGCGGCGTGGGTGATGAAGGCGCGGTCGGCGCGCAGATCGGTGCGTCCCTTCAGGCGCTCGGCAATGTATTCGTGGATGCACTTGTTGTAAGAGCCACGATACTTCTTGACCACACGCATTTTGCCGTCGATGACTTCGATGCACGGCTTGAGCTTCAGAAGATTGGCGCCCAGCGCGGCGGCAGAGGAACAGCGTCCGCCCTTCACCATGTAATCCAGACGATCCAGCAGGAAGCTGGATTCGACTTTACCGGCCAGTTCGTTCAGCTGCGTGCAAATTTCCTCGGGAGCGAGTCCCTTTTGGGCCAGCTGAGCCGCTTCGATGGCGATGTGACCCTGGCCGGAGGACAGATTGCGCGAATCGATAACGTAGACGTTCTTAAATTCGCTGGCGGCGGCGCAGGCATTCTGATAGCAGCTTGAAAATTCAGAGCTGATATTGACGTGAATGACGGCGTCGTATTGAGCGGACAGGGGCGTAAAATACTCCGTGTAGTCGTACTGGCTGGCCGCAGCCGTGCCGCATAGTTTGCCGGTGGAATCGGTGAAAGCAAATATATCGGCGGGCGTGATTTCCACCTTATCCTTCAGCGAGACACCGTCTTTAACCACATAGAGGGGAAGAATGTCGATGTCATACTTCTGAAGCAGCTCTTTTGATAAATCGCAGGTGCTGTCCGAAGTGATTTTAATGGTCATGCCGGGGAATCCTCTCTTTCACATTGATAAGTGTGGCTAATTTGTGTCATGTTTTTATGGGAACAATCCTATTATACAGGAAACGCGTCAAACAGGCAAGCGCAATTTCACAATATCGATCAAATATAATAGAAAAGCCACAATGTACGCCGGCTTATTCGGCATTTCGGCTCAGCCGTTTGTTCAGCGCCAGGCCGATCAGGAGCAGCACGGGGAAGACGATGGCCGCCAGGATGCCGCTTTTAAGCTGGCCGCCCGTTGCGGTCGAAACGAAGCCGACCAGCGCGGGGCCGCTCATGCAGCCCAGATCTCCGGCCAGAGCCAGCAGTGCAAACAGCGCTGTACCGCCGCCTCGAATGGCTTTGGCAGCGATGGAGAACGTTCCCGGCCAGAGAATGCCGACCGACAGGCCGCACAGCCCGCAGCCAATGAGGCCGGGCAGCGGCGAGGTGGTGAGGGAGGCCAGAAGGTAGCTGATCAGGCAAAGCACGCCGCTGCACGCCATAAAGCGCGACAGACTGATCTTTTCGTTGAATTTGCTGTACAGGACGCGGGAGAGGCCCATCAGCGCCGCAAAGGCGAGCGGGCCGGCCAGATCGCCTATGGTTTTGCTCACGCCCAGGCCGCGCTCGGCAAAGGCAGAGGCCCACTGGCTGACGGATTGTTCGCAGGCTCCGGCGCAGAGCATGAGCAGCATCAGCACCCAGAATTCGCGCAGGCAGACCAGACGGCGAATGGACAGGCCCTGTCCGTCCTCGCTGTTGAGCGAGGCTATCGGCACAGTCATGAAGAAGAAGAGGTTTCCCAGGGGGACCAGCGCCCAGATCAGCGCCACAATGCGCCAGTGAGCAATGCCGAAAAGGGCAAAGAAGGCCGTGGAAATCAGCACGACGCCCATGTGGCCCCAGCAATAGAAGGAGTGCAGAAGGCTCATGCGGGCCTCCTTGTGATCGGACGGGCAGGCTTCGACAATGGGGCTGACCAGCACCTCAAGCAGGCCGCCGCCCACGGCATAGGTCAGCACAGGGATGAGCAGGCTGACAAAGGGATCGCCCAAGCGCCCCGGCAGGACGGCCAAGCCGACCAGGCCGACAAAGGAAAAAATGTGTGCGGCATAGATGCAGGGACGATAACCCAGCTTATCCACATAGCGCGTGGCCAGCAGATCGATCAGCAGCTGAAAGCCGAAGTTGATCGAAACCAGCAGGGCAATGCGGTCAAGCGATATGCCCAGCTCTGATTGAAAGGTCAAAAAGAGCAGCGGCGCAAAGTTGTTTACGATGGCCTGAACGATATAGCCGGTGAAACAGGCATAGACCGTATGGTTATAGTTTTTGCGCTGAAACAAGGGCAATTCCTCCTTATACTGGCGGCAGTGGAAGCGCCGCAGGGGTGTTCGCCCAACATTATATCATGGCAAAATGGCGGTGTCAAAGAAAAGCGATGTAAAATACAGCGCACGTCTTGATCCAATTCTTTATTTGACAAAGCTCGGGGATAATGCTATACTGTATGGGCTAACAAAACGGAGAGGAATGAAGAATCATGGAGACTCTTGCAAGTATTCTGGAAACAATCATGCTGCTCTGCTTCGGCTGCTCTTGGCCGCTGTCCCTCAGACGCAACATCAAGGCGAGAACCGCGAAATCGATGAGCCTGGGCTTCATCATCCTGATTATCAGCGGTTATGTGGCGGGTATCATCGCGAAGTTCGTTACGGTGTTCGCGCTGCATAAGGCCGTCGCGTGGTATGTTTTCGTTGTCTATTTCTTCAATCTGGTGGTTGTTTCGGCCAACTTGGTGGTCTACTTCATCAACCGCAACATTGACCGTCGCGAGGATGCCAAGAAGAACGGCTAATTAAACGCGTGGTTTATAAAAACAGTCCGCAGTTTTCTGCGGACTGTTTTTTGTTGTGCTTGAAAAGCCGGAATTAAAGATTTTAGCGCGATTTAAAAAGGCGGCGTGAGGGCCTGTCCTCGATTTCGATAACATAGCTGCCGCAGGCGTTTATGACGGTGGTGTCATGATAGATGCTTTCGTGGTGGAAATCGTGCGTATAGCTTTGATGAATGTGTCCGTGGATGAAGTAGCGGGGATGATGCCGATTCATCAGACGGATAAACGTTTTAAAGCCGCGATGCGCGATATCCTTCCCGTCTCCCAGGCCCAGAGCGGGCGCATGGGCAACGAGAATATCGAAACCGCCGTGGAAAAGGATGGGCAGGGACAGATGCCGCGCGCGTCGGGACATCTGTCCTTCGGTATACTGGTGAGGCTGATTACGTCGATAGCGCATGCAGCCGCCCAAGCCCACGATGCGCACGCCGTTTTGAGTGTAGAGCTTATCTTCAATGCAGATACAACCCTCCGGCGGATCGTTTTCATAGGCAATGTCATGATTGCCGTGAATATAGAGCACCGGGGCGTGGGTAAAGCAGGTCAGGAACGAAAGATAGGCGGCGGGCAAATCGCCGCAGGAGATAATCAGATCGATGCCCTCAAGGCGTTGTCTGTCAAAATGCTCCCACAGACGGGGATCGGCTTCGTCGGCCAGAACCAGTATTTTCATGTCGTCTCCTCTTTCTCGGGTCGCGTCCAAGCGAAGGTCGAAGGATCAGGACGACGCCCGTCATTAATGCCCTGCAGGCGAACGAGGGGATGAGCTTCGGGGCGAAGCTGCGCCAGATCGGGGATGGTTCCCAGGACATTGTCGCACAGCCAGTCCATGGCAATGATGCTGGCGGGCGACAATTCGTCGTCTCCGTCCGTCTGTACGACGCCATCCTGAGAGATGATTTTGCCGGAGAAGGGATTAAACTGTCCGCCCTGCATCAATCGGCGCAGCATATCGGCCAGGCGCTGTGTGCCGGCGGGCAGGCGCTGGGAATAGAATACGTCGATGGCCCCGGTCGAGAAGCCCGGCCAGTAGCCCAGCGCCTGAGAGGCGTTGGATTCGGCGTCGTTTTTCCAGCTGCCGCTGAGCAGGCTATTGAGTATAGTCTCGTAGAGCTTGCCCCAGTTCCAGACGGGCATGGCCAGATTGACCGGTGTCATGTTGTCATCAAGGCGGTATAATCCGAATTCGCGCGAGCCGTTTCCGGGCGCGCTGATATCGCGGTTGCAGATGATGCGCACGCCATTGCGCTGGAAGGATTCAAGCACATCGTGATCGCGTAGCGTTGACCACTCCAAAAAGACCTGGGCGCGGGGATTGACCAGGCGCGCGCCCAGCGCAAAAGCATTGATGCTGGCGGGCGTGCCGAAGATCGGGTAATCGGCGATGTAGCCGATGCGGTTGCTGTCGGCCATCGCGCCGGCAATGGCGCCGATGATGAACTTGGCCTCGTACATGCGCAGGTAATAGCTGCGCACATGATGGAAGGAGGCCAGCAGCGAGCAATTGAGGAAACGCACGCTGGGGTGAGCGACGGAGGCCTTCATGGAGGCGTTCAGGAAGACCGGCGAGGTGGTAAAGACGACGTCTGCGCCCTCTTTGACCAGATCATTGATGACTTCTTCGGCCTGTTCGTCGTTGGCGGCCTCGCGCGATGTGGTGGTCACGCGGCCTTCAAGCGTGGCGTCAACATGGCAGCGGCCCATTTCGTGCCAGTAGGTCCAGCCCGATTCAGAGGGGCTGCGGTTGTAGAGGAAGGCGGCGTTGAGCGTTTTGGGCGTGCGCAGCGAGGCCAGAAAGCCGGTGGCTTCCTCGGCGGCTGTCGGCTCCATGAGCAAAACGACGCTTTCATTCTGAGCGCGTACCTTGAACTCATCCCAGATTTTGCGCACGTTTTCCTGAAGGGCGTCGCCAAAGGCCTCGCAGGCATAGACATAGCCGTAAATTTCGAGGTAGATCAGGAAAGCGTCGCCATCGGTAATGGGCAGCTTGGCGCCGCCTAGGCGGTGATAGCAGTTGACAAAGCGCATGTAGGCCGAATGGAAATCATTGCGCATGCTGCTCGACCAGCGTGTGCCCGGCGTGGTTCCGGTCAGCTCATAAAGCCGGGTAAAATCGCCGGGGCGGGAGAACCAGATGTAATTGGCTTCGGTATCCTCGTAGAAGGTCAGAAATTCATAGTAGATTTTGCTTTCATCTGTGTTGTCGGCCGGCGGAATCAGGCGAGTGACCTCGCCCTCTATGGCGACGGCATCTAGGAACTTCATGACGCTGACGCGTTTGTTGCCTTCGATGATGTAGAATTTATTCATGTATTCGTAGGCTTTGATGGGGGAATTGACGCCCTGATCGATGACGGAGAGATAGAGCTGCTCCCATTTGTTGGCGAATTCGCTTTCGTCTTCGAGCAGGGGCATGAAGTTGGCCGCAAAGGCGCTTGTGCGACCGCGTGTGGCGGTGCCTACGATGCGGTCAAGTGGAATGCTGACCAGGTGAAGCGGGCGGGCCGGCAGCGCCAAAGCGCCGGGGGCAATTTCATCCAGCACCGGCAGGAAGGGATTTTCGCGACGTCCGCGTCGCTGGTTATATTCACGGCGGGCCAACTTATAGGCCTTCACATAATTCTCGGGATGCATAATACGTCACCTCACAGATCCAAAGGCATGCATCAGTCATTTTCTATAATCCTCTTTAGTATATCAGTTTTTTTGTAAAAAATCCAGTCCCATGATGGTTCATGCGTTTTATGGGTAGGATAATATATGAAATTTCTCCGGAAACGTCTTGACAGATACCCGGCAGGGGTATATAATCAAAATACCCGGCAGGGGTATATGAGATGAGGTGTTGACATGGATGAGCAGGGACAGTGTCCTCACTGTACGCAGCGAAAAAAGCAGCGCTCTGCGGAGGAGTACAAAAGCCTGATTAACCGGCTGAATCGAATTGAAGGCCAGGTGCGCGGTATTCGCGGTATGCTGGAAAACGACGCCTATTG
Source organism: uncultured Oscillospiraceae bacterium (assembly GCA_964406835.1). Taxonomy (GTDB): domain Bacteria; phylum Bacillota; class Clostridia; order Christensenellales; family Aristaeellaceae; genus Firm-10. The sequence goes on along the minus strand of CAYOTH010000005.1, from coordinate 13,713 downwards.
TCCAGATGTTCTGATTCAGGCGGCGGCGGTCAATGCGGCGGTCAGTGCGTTCAGCCGAGAGCTGCTGGCCAGTCATATCCGCAGCTGCGTGGCCCATGATATTCGCGAAGGCCGTGACGAGGCGATTGACGAGCTGGTGGCGACGCTGCAAAAGCTGATGAAGTGAGGGAACATGGCAGCAGGGAGTGAGTAAAGTGAAACAGTACAATGTGACAGGTATGAGCTGCGCGGCCTGTAGCGCGCGTGTGGAGAAAGCGGTTTCCAAGGTTCAGGGCGTGACGGTCTGCTCGGTGAGCCTTCTGACCAATTCCATGGGCGTTGAGGGCTCGGCCAGCGAACAGGCGGTGATCGCGGCTGTTCAGGCGGCGGGATACGGCGCATCTGTCCGGGGCGCGCGATCCGAAGCGGCGTCTTCTTCGGCAGAGGAGCAGCTCAAGGACCGGGAAACGCCTCGCCTTAAACGGCGGCTGATCTGGTCGCTGGGCTTTTTGGCGGTGCTGATGTATGTCTCCATGGGGCATATGATGTGGGGCTGGCCCTTGCCTTCCTTTTTTGAGGGCAATCATGTGGCAATGGGACTGACGCAGCTTTTGCTGGCGGCCATCGTGATGGTTATCAATCAGAAGTTTTTTATCAGCGGCTACAAAAGCCTTTGGCATCGCGCGCCCAACATGGATACGCTGGTGGCGTTGGGCTCCAGCGCGGCGTTTATCTACAGCACCTACGCGTTGTTCGTCATGACCGGCGCTCAGGTGCGCGGCGATTTGGAAACCGTGAACGCCTGCATGATGGATTTCTATTTTGAGTCCGCCGCGATGATTCTTACGCTGATTACCGTGGGCAAGCTGCTGGAGGCCCGCTCCAAGGGCCGCACGACCGATGCGCTCAAGGGGCTTATGCGCCTGGCCCCCAAAACGGCGACGGTTCTTCGCGATGGCGAGGAAACCGCCGTGCCGGTGGAGCAGGTGCTGGCGGGCGATGTGTTTGTGGTGCGCCCGGGCGAGAGCATTCCGGTGGACGGCGTGGTGATTGAGGGCGGCGGCGCGGTTAATGAATCGGCGCTGACCGGCGAGAGCATTCCGGTTGATAAAGCGGCGGGCGATGCGGTTTCGGCGGCTACGGTCAATCAGTCGGGCTTTTTGAAATGCCGCGCAACGCGCGTAGGCGAGGATACGACGCTTTCGCAGATCATCCGGATGGTGAGCGATGCGGCCGCCACGAAAGCGCCCATTGGCAAGGTGGCCGATAAGGTTTCGGGCATCTTTGTGCCGACGGTGATGACCATTGCCCTGATTACGACAATTGTCTGGCTGCTGTTAGGGCACGAGGTGGGCTATGCGCTCTCACGCGGAATATCGGTGCTGGTAATCAGCTGCCCGTGCGCGCTGGGCCTGGCCACGCCGGTGGCCATTATGGTGGGCAGCGGTTTGGGCGCGAAGAACGGCATTCTCTTTAAGACGGCGGCTTCACTGGAGGAGACGGGGCGCGTGCGCGTTGTGGCGCTGGATAAGACCGGCACCATCACGGCGGGCGAGCCGCGCGTGACCGACATTCTTCCAGTGCCGGGCATTTCTGAAGATAGTCTGCTTCAGAAGGCGTTTTCGTTGGAAGTTAAGAGTGAGCATCCGCTGGCTGGGGCCATTGTCAAAAAGGCCGGTGAGGCGGCGCTTGAGGTCGATGAGGTTTCCGAGTTTGAGGCGCTGCCAGGCAACGGGCTGAGGGCGCGCTGCGCAGGAAAGACGCTTCGGGGCGGTCACAAGGCCTTTATTGCCGAATCAGCTTCAATTGCGGACGACATGGCGCGACGGGCCGACGCTTTGGCTGAATCGGGAAAAACGCCGCTCTATTTTGCCGAGGACGATCGACTGCTGGGCGTTATTGCTGTGGCTGACGTCATTAAAGAGGACAGCGCTCAGGCGGTGCGCGAGCTGCGGGAAATGGGACTGCGCGTGGTGATGCTGACCGGCGACAACGAGCGCACGGCCCGGGCGATTGGTGCGCAGGCCGGCGTTGACGAGGTGATTGCCGGCGTGCTGCCCGAGGGCAAGGAGAGCGTCATTCGCCGATTGAAGGAGCAGGGCAAGGTGGCCATGGTGGGCGATGGGATCAACGATGCGCCGGCGTTGACGCGGGCCGATATCGGCATTGCCATTGGAGCCGGTGCGGACGTGGCGGTTGATGCGGCCGATGTCGTTTTGATGAAGAACTGTTTGAGCGATGTGCCGGCGGCCATTCGCCTGAGCCGGGCGACGCTTAAAAACATTCACGAGAATCTGTTCTGGGCCTTTTTCTACAACAGCATTGGGATTTCGCTGGCGGCCGGCGTGTTTGTGCCGCTGGGACTGACGCTCAATCCCATGTTCGGCGCGGCAGCCATGAGCCTGTCCAGCTTCTGCGTGGTTTCCAACGCGCTGCGACTGAACCTGTTTACGCTGCATGACGCCCGGCCTCACAGGGAAGCGGCTCCGGCGCAGGCATATATTGAAAATCCTGAACCTATGGAGGAAAAGGAGGAGACAACCATGGAAAAGACGATGAAGATCACCGGCATGATGTGCCCGCACTGCGAGGCGCATGTGAAGAAGGCGCTGGAGGCGCTGGACGAGGTGGAGTCGGCGGTCGCCAGCCACGAAAAGGGTACGGCTGTTGTGACGCTCAAGAGCAACGTCGCCGACGATGTGCTCAAGAAGGCCGTCGAAGAGGCGGGCTATGATGTGACCGACATTCACTGATCGATTAAGACGGGCGCCCGGGCGGCTCTTGCGGCTGAACGGGCGTCCGTTTGTTTGTCAGGCGATTTGCCGCCGCGTTTATCCGAGCCGTCCCCGTGAGGCGGTGGGCATCTGTGCGCTTTCCGATGGGCATTGTTTGAAAAAATGGTCTACAGTGAAATGGCGCCGACCAATATGTATTGAATTTTTTGAAAATAGCAGGGCGACTGAGGGCTCTTTTGCAGGATGCAAGAGATCTTCAGTCGCTTTTAATTTCGTCTACAGGCGAAATTCCGAATATATTTTTGCGAAAAGCAGAAAATGCCTGCCTTTTGTGGTTGACCTTTGGAGCAAAAACAGTTATACTAATACCGAAGTGCTGTGGTATGAGAATTGATATAATACACAGGGCTCAAGGAGGGCTTTATGAATCTGCTTCATATGAAATATGCGCTTGAAGTGGCGCGGACCGGCTCGGTCAACAAGGCGGCGGAGGAGCTACTGATTGCTCAGCCCAACCTAAGCCGGGCCATCAAGGAGCTGGAGCAGTCCTTGGGCATAATGATTTTCGACCGGAGTGCGCGTGGCATGCGCCTGACGCCCGACGGTGAAATTTTTATCAATTATGCCGGCAGCATTTTAAAACAGGTGGACGAGGTTGAGGAGCTGTTTCAAAACGGCACGGTCAGCAAGGAGCGTTTTTCGATTTCTGTGCCGCGTGCCAGCTATATTTCCGAGGCCTTTGTGCGTTTTTCTCAGTGTCTGAAGGATTATCCCAAGATCGAGGTTTTCTATAAGGAAACGAATGCCCTGCGCGCGCTGAACAACGTGCTTCAGGAGGATTACAGGCTGGGCATTGTCCGCTATGCCGAGGAGTTTGACCGCTACTACAAGAGCATGATGGACGCCAAGGATTTAAACTACGAGCTGGTGACGGAGTTTCGCTATGTGCTCATCATGAGCCGCAACAATCCGCTCTCTCAGCTTGAAAAGATCCGCTATGAGGATTTGAATGACTATATCGAAATCGCTCATGCCGATCCGTTCGTGCCGTCGCTGCCCATGTCCGAGGTCAAGCGCATTGAACTGCCCGATACAGTGAACAGGCGCATCTTTGTCTTTGAGCGTGCCAGCCAGTTTGAGTTGCTTTCGGAAAACCCGCGCACGTTTATGTGGGTGTCTCCTGTGCCGCCGACGCAGCTTAAGCACTATGGGCTGGTGCAGCGCGTCTGCGAGGAAAACAGCCGCGTTTATAAGGATGTCATGATTTACCGCAAGAACCACGCGCTCTCTCCGCTGGATAATCTTTTTATTACCAAGCTGTGCGAGGCCAAGCGGGAAATTCTGGATTAATCGAGGGAGAAAGCATGAATTTGGATCGGCTCATTGCCGTCAGGAATGATAAAAACGTCTATCGGGACGGCCGCAAGTGCATCAAGGCCTTTGCGGGGAGCTACACGAAATCGGATCTTCTGCGGGAAGCCTTCAATCAGGAGGTACTTCTCGAGACGGGGCTGCGCGTCCCGGCTATTGACGGCGTTTCTCAAATCGGCAATCGGTGGATGATCGTTTCCGAGTATATTAAAGGCAAATCTCTGGCGCAGCTCATAGCCGAAGAGCCGACGCGTCGGGATGAATATCTGGAGCTGTTTACGCATTTGCAGAAGGACGTTCATAAGCGCCGCGCGCCCAAGCTGTTTTCGCTGGAGGAGCGATTGACGTATATGATCGGCCAGACGCCGGAGTTGACGCCGCGCCGGGATGAATTTTACGCGGCGATTCAAGCGCTCAAGCCGGATGAGCATATCTGTCATGGCGATTTTAATCTGTCCAATGTGCTGATGACCGACAAGGGCGAAACCTATATTGTGGACTGCGCCTATGCCGCACATGGTTCCAGTGAATTTGACGCCGCGGTTACCTGTCTTTTGACGGCGCTGCGGCTGAACCGGGAAGCGGCCGAAATCTATTTGCAGCTGTTCTGCGGCGGCAATCGCGTCCGAAGGCAGCGCATTGAAGCGCTGGTTCCACTGGCGGCGGCCATGCGGCTGTATCGCTGCTTTGGGGACGAGCATGCTCGCCTGATGCGTTATCTGGATATTCCGGAATAGCATGGTGGCAAGTGAGCTGGCATATCAAAAATGATATATCGGCTATGGCGAAGTTATTATTCCAGAACCGTCTAAACGGTGATATAATAAATTCATCACGAAAGAAATCGCAAGGCATAACGCTATTTTATGATTTCCGGCGTGACGGCTCGGGATAAAATAAATGTAATGGGGAGACGAAAATGTATAAGGTTGTTCGTAAGCAGGCATTGAATGCGACTGTAACCCAGATGGAGATCGAGGCGCCGCTGGTAGCCCGAAAGGCTCTGCCCGGCCAGTTCATCATTCTCCGCGTTGATGAAGACGGCGAGCGTATTCCGCTGACCGTTGCCGGCTGTGACCCCAAAGAGGGTACGGTGAAAATCATCTTCCAGGTGGTTGGCGCGACGACTGTCAAGCTGAACCACAAGAACGAAGGCGAGTACATCTCCGATTTCGTGGGCCCGCTAGGCAAGGCGACCGAGACGGAAGGCATCAAAAAGGTGTGCATCGTCGGCGGCGGCGTGGGTTGCGCGATTGCTCTGCCCATTGCCGAGGAGTTCCACAAGCTGGGCGCGCAGGTGACCAGCATTGTCGGCTTCCGCAGCAAGGATATCGTGATTCTCGAGGATGAATTCAAGGCGGCCTCTGATGAGTTTGTCATGATGACCGACGACGGTTCCTATGGCCGCCATGGCAACGTGACCGTGCCGCTGAAGGAAATGCTGGAGGCGGGCGAGCGCTTTGATATGATTATCACCATTGGCCCGCTGATCATGATGAAGTTCGTCGTGGCCACGGCCAAGCCCTTCGAGGTGCCGGTCACGGTTTCCATGAACCCGATTATGATCGATGGCACGGGCATGTGCGGTGGCTGCCGCCTGACGCTCAATCAGGACGGCAAGCGCGTTACCAAGTTCGCCTGCGTGGATGGCCCGGATTTTAATGGCTACGAGGTGGACTTTGACGAGGCCATGTCCCGCGGCAGAACGTATTTTGATTTCGAGCGTCGCGCCTATGAGGAGACCTGCAATCTCTTCAAGAAACAGTGAGGAGGAGAACGAGCATGGCTATCAATCCGAAAAAGCATGAGATGCCGGCACAGGATCCGGCGGTACGCGCCCACAACTTCAGCGAAGTGGCTCTGGGCTATACGCAGGAAGTGGCCATCAATGAAGCGCAGCGCTGCCTGAATTGCAAAAACCAGCCCTGTGTGAGCGGATGTCCGGTTAATATTCATATTCCTGATTTTATTGCGCATGTCAAAAAGGGCGATTTCGAGGCGGCATATCAGGTCATTTCTCAGTCCTCGTCGCTGCCGGCGGTTTGCGGCCGCGTTTGCCCGCAGGAATCTCAGTGCGAGAGCAAGTGTACGCTGGGCGTCAAGTTCGAGCCGGTCGGCGTGGGTCGTCTGGAGCGCTTTGTGGCCGACTGGCACAACGAGCACTGCACCGAGGCTCCCGTTAAGCCCGAGAGCAACGGCCACAAGGTGGCTGTGGTGGGCTCTGGCCCCTCCGGCTTGACCTGCGCGGGCGATCTGGCCAAAAAGGGCTATGATGTGACGGTCTTTGAGGCGCTGCATACGGCGGGTGGCGTGCTGGTTTACGGCATCCCCGAGTTCAGACTGCCCAAGGCCATTGTCGCGCGCGAGGTGGAAACGCTCAAAGCGCTGGGCGTCAAGATCGAGACCAACGTGGTCATCGGCAAGACGCTGACCATTGACGAGCTGTTTGAGGATGGCTTTGAGGCCGTGTTCATCGGCTCCGGCGCGGGCCTGCCCAAGTTCATGGGCATTGAGGGCGAGGGCTTCAAGGGCGTTTATTCGGCCAACGAATTCCTGACCCGCAGCAACCTGATGAAGGCTTACCGCGACGATTCTGCGACGCCGATCATGAAGGGCGGCAAGGTGGTCGTCGTGGGTGGCGGCAACGTGGCCATGGATGCTGCGCGCACGGCGCTGCGTCTGGGCGGCGAAGTCAGCATTGTCTATCGTCGTTCGATGGAAGAGCTGCCGGCGCGCCGTGAGGAAGTCGAGCATGCTCAGGAAGAGGGCATCCAGTTCAAGCTGCTCAACAACCCGGTGAAGATCATTGGCTACAATAATCCGGAGAACCCGCGTGACCCGAAGAACGGTTGCGTGACGGCTGTGGAGTGCGTGCGCATGGAGCTGGGCGAGCCGGATGAGCGCGGACGCCGTCGTCCGGTCGAGGTGCCGGGCAGCGAGTTCACCATGGAGGCCGACTGCGTGATTATGGCGCTGGGTACCTCCCCGAACCCGCTGATCAAGAACACCACCAAGGGCCTGGAGACCCAGAAGTGGGGCGGCATTGTCGTCGTGGAAGAAACGGGCCTGACGTCGCGTGAAAATGTCTATGCCGGCGGCGATGCCGTGACCGGCGCAGCGACGGTTATCCTGGCGATGGGCGCCGGCAAGACGGCGGCCAAAGCTATTGATGAGTCGTTTAATAAGTAATTTGCGAAGTTTGTTTAAAAAAAGAGGTTTGTCCCCGGAGATGATGTTGACGAAGGGCGGCGATGGCGGTTTAAGCCGCCGCCGTGGCCGCTCTGCGTCCGTTTAGCTTGCTTGCAGCTCGGTATTCGATACGAGCCTGACACAAAGTATCAGGAAGGAGCCTCGATCCCATGAACGAACACTTTGATTTCTCGCAAGTGGATAAGATTCTTGATGAGCAAGGCCGCCAGGAGCGCGCGGTCATCGCAATTTTGCAGGCGATTCAGGAGCATTATCACTATCTGCCCCGTGAGGTGTTTCCCTATCTGGCGAAGGAACTGAAGCTGAGCGAAGCGCGCATTTACAGCGTGGCGACGTTCTACGAGAATTTCTCGTTGGAGCCGAAGGGAAAGTATGTTATCAGAATCTGCGACGGCACGGCTTGCCATGTTCGCCGTAGCGTGCCGATTCTGGAGCGCCTGCGCGCCGAATTGGGTCTTTCCGAAAAGAAGAAGACCACGGACGATCTGATGTTTACGCTTGAGACGGTGTCCTGTCTGGGCGCGTGCGGCCTGGCCCCCGTGCTGACGGTCAACGACGTCGTTCATCCGGCCATGACCCCCGAGAAAGCTTCGGCTCTCTTGAAGGAACTGAAGGAGGCGGAGAAGGATGCTTAAGAACAGACAGGATCTGATTGAGTATCGCGCGATTGCCAAACAGGCCTATGAAATGCAGACGAAAAAAGTGATCGTTTGCGGCGGCACGGGCTGCGTGGCTGGCGGTTCTCTCAATGTGTTCGCCCGCCTTCAGGAGATGATGAAGGCAGAGAATATTCCCGTTGAGGTTGAGCTTCAGGCTGAGCCTCACGAGCATGCTGTGGGACTGAAAAAGAGCGGCTGTCATGGTTTCTGTGAGATGGGCCCGCTGGTGCGCATCGATCCGCAGGGCTGGCTCTATACAAAGGTTCATGTTGAGGATTGTGAGGAAATCGTCGAGGAGACCATTAAAAACGGCCGTTTCATTGAACGGCTGGCCTATCAGAAGATGGGCGAGGTTTGCCGTCGTCAGGAGGATATCCCCTTCTACAAGCAGCAGTCCCGCGTTGTGCTGGAGCACTGCGGCCATATTGATGCTACGGCCATTCGCGAGTATATCGCGCTGGACGGCTATCAGGCCTTTGAAAAGGTGCTCTTTGACATGACCGGCGACGAGGTGATCGACGAGATCAGCAAATCCGGTCTGCGTGGCCGTGGCGGCGGAGGATTCCCGGCCGGTCGTAAGTGGGCGCAGGTGAAGCGGCAGAAGGAGCCCATGAAGTACGTTGTCTGCAACGGCGACGAGGGCGACCCGGGCGCGTTCATGGATCGAAGCATCATGGAAGGCGACCCGAACCGTATGCTGGAGGGCATGATGATTGCGGCGCGAGCGTGCGGCGCGAGCGAGGGCTATATCTATGTCCGCGCCGAGTATCCGCTGGCGGTTGAGCGCCTGCATAATGCCATTACTCAGGCCGAGGAGCTGGGCCTGCTGGGCGATAATATTCTGGGAACCGATTTCTCCTTCCGCATTCATATCAACCGCGGCGCGGGCGCTTTTGTCTGCGGCGAGGGCAGCGCGCTGACGGCCTCTATCGAGGGTAAGCGCGGCTTTCCGCGCGTCAAGCCGCCGCGTACGGTCGAGCATGGTCTCTTTGACAAGCCCACCGTACTGAATAACGTTGAAACCTATGCCAACGTGCCGTCGATTATCACGCGCGGCGCGGATTGGTTCCTGAGCCTCGGCACGGAAAAGAGCCCCGGAACGAAGGCCTTTGCACTGACCGGCAACATCAACAACACCGGCTTGATCGAAGTGCCGATGGGCACGACGCTGCGCAAGATTATCTTTGATATCGGTGGCGGCATGCGCGGCGGCGGAGAGTTCAAGGCCGTGCAGATTGGCGGCCCGTCCGGCGCTTGCCTGACCAAGGAGCACCTGGATCTGCCGCTGGACTTCGACACGCTCAAGAAGGCCGGTGCCATGATCGGCTCGGGCGGCATGGTTGTTATGGACGATCACACCTGCATGGTCGAGGTGGCGCGCTTCTTCATGCACTTTACGCAGAACGAATCCTGCGGCAAGTGCGTTCCCTGCCGTGAAGGCACCAAGCGTATGCTGGAGATTCTCGAGCGCATTGTGGCTGGCGAAGGCCGCGATGGCGATATCGAGCTGCTGCTTGAGCTGGCCGAGACGATTTCTGCAACGGCGCTGTGCGGCCTGGGCAAGTCTGCGCCCTCTCCGGTTGTGAGCACGATCAAAAACTTCCGCTCTGAGTATGAAGCGCATATTTACGAGAAGCGCTGCCCGGCGGGAGCCTGCCAGAAGCTGAAGAAAATTTCGATTGATCCCAATCTCTGCAAGGGATGTTCCAAGTGCGCCCGTCAGTGTCCTGTCAGCGCGATCAGCGGCAAGATCAAGGAGCCGTTCTCGATTGATCTGTCCAAGTGCATCCGCTGCGGCAGCTGTGTAAGCACCTGTCCGTTCCATGCAATCAAGGAGGGCTAAGAGCGATGACGCAGAAGCAATATATTACGGTGGATGGCATCCCGGTCGAGATCGAAGGCGAGAAGAATCTGCTGGAAGTGCTCAGAAAAGTCGGCATCAAGCTGCCCACGTTCTGCTATCATTCCGATCTCTCCATTTACGGCGCGTGCCGTATGTGCATGGTTGAAAACGAGAAGGGCGGCCTGGAGGCAGCCTGCTCGACGCCGCCGCGCGACGGTATGGTGATTAAGACCAATACCGAAAGGTTGCGCCGCTATCGCAAGAACATCCTTGAGCTGATTCTGGCCAACCACTGCCGTGATTGCACGACCTGTGAAAACAACAGCAACTGCAAATTGCAGGATCTGGCGATGCGCTTCAATATTGAAGGGGTTCGCTTCCCGAACAGCGCGCAATCCACGAAGAACGACGATACCTCCTCGGTGTGCATTTCCCGCGATGCCGGCAAGTGCATTCTGTGCGGCGACTGCGTGAGAATGTGTAACGAGGTTCAGAACGTCGGCGCCATTGACTTTGCCTTCCGCGGCTCGAAGATGGTCATCAGCACCGCCTTTGGCAAGCCTCTGGCCGAATCGCCCTGCGTGGGCTGCGGCCAGTGTTCCGTGGTCTGTCCGACGGGCGCCATCGTGGTGCGCAGCAATATTAAGCCGGTCTGGAAGGCCATTGAGGATCCCGCCGTCAAGACGACCGTGCAGATTGCGCCGGCTGTGCGTGTGGCGCTGGGCCGCGAGCTGGGTGTGCGCGACGGTGAAAACGTCATGGGCAAGATCGTTGCTGCGCTGCGCCGCATGGGCTTTGACGAAGTATATGATACCGCCTTCGGCGCGGACCTGACGGTGCTTGAGGAATCCGAGGAATTCCTGGCGCGCCTGGAGGAGGGCGGCGAGATTCCGTTGATTACCTCCTGCTGCCCCGGCTGGATTCAGTACTGCGAGAAGAAGCATCCCGAGTTGCTTAAAAACATCTCGACTTGCCGTTCTCCCATGCAGATGCTGGCGTCCATTCTGCGCGATCAGAGCGAAAAATCCTCCCGCAAGGCCTTCCATGTGGCGGTTATGCCCTGCACGGCCAAGAAGTTTGAGGCGGCCCGTCCCGAGTTCACCAAGGACGGTGAGCCGATTGTCAACGCTGTTTTGACCACGCAGGAGCTCATCCGCATGATTAAGGAATCCGGAATTATGTTCAGCGAGCTGGAGCCGGAAGCGGTGGATATGCCCTTTGCGACGATTTCCGGCGCGGGCGTTATTTTCGGCGTGACCGGTGGCGTGACCGAAGCGGTACTGCGCCGCGTGTCCACCTCCAAATCCCGCACGGCGCTTCAGATGATCGAGAAGGCCGGACAGCGTGGCAACGAGGCCATCCGCGAATTGGAGATTCCCTACGGCGAGAAGATGCTGCACATTGCGGTGGTCAGCGGCTTGGGCAATGCGGAAAAGGTGATCGAGCGTCTTCAGGCGGGCGAGCATTTCGACTTTATTGAAGTCATGGCCTGCCCCGGCGGCTGCGTCTGCGGCGGTGGTCAGCCCTTTGCGACGGTTCAGGATCAGAAGGAGCGCGGCAAGGGACTTTACGAGGCCGATCGCCAGCTGAGCATCCGTCGCTCCGAGGAGAATCCGCTGATGACCAGCGTCTATCAGGATATCATCAAGGGCAAGGTTCACGAATTGCTGCACGTTCATTATACCCATGCGGAGGAGGAATAAGGCATGGTAGAACTTCGCGTTTGTATTGGCAGTTCATGCCATCTCAATGGCGCACACAACGTTATTGCGACGTTCCAGCATCTGATCGAGGAGAACAATATGTACGATAAGATCAAGTTCGAAGCCTCGTTCTGTATGCACCAGTGTGCCAAGTGCGGCGTGTCTGTCTCGGTCAATGGGGAGGAGCATCGCGTTGAGGCGGCTCAGGCGCGTGCCTTTTTCAAGGAGACCATACTGCCGCTCGTAAAATAATTTCCAAAATAACGGAACCAACCGAAACGGCGAAGCGTCAAAGAAGACGCTTCGTCATTTCGGCGGGTGTCGTTCAAGGGTTGAGGTCTGTTTCATTTCGATAGAAAATCTATCGATACATGAATGGAAGGATAAGCGAGGACGGACAAAGAACGCAAGGAGGGTGCTTTATGATTAAGGTATCGATTATTGGAACGGGAAGCGTTGGCTCGACGATCGCCTATTCTCTGGCCATCATGGGCGTGGCTTCCGAGATCGTTCTGATTGACATCAATCAGGAAAAGGCGCTGGGAGAGGCGCTGGATATCCGTCAGGGCGCGCCGTTCTTCGGAACCTGCTCGGTCTATGCGGGCAGCTATGAAGATGCGCGCAATTCCGATATTGTCGTGCTGACCTCCGGCATTGCCCGCAAGCCCGGGCAGACTCGTCTGGAGCTGGCTCAGATCAATGTCGGCATCACCAAATCGATCATTCCGGAAATCACCCGACAGGCCCCGGATGCCACCTACATCATTGTCAGCAACCCTGTTGACATATTGACCTATACCTTCACGAAGCTGTCCGGCATTCCCGAGAACCGCATCATCGGCTCGGGCACGATTCTGGATACGGCGCGCCTGCGTGCCCGCCTGTCCGAATATTGCCGCATCAGCCAGAGCAACGTCCACGCCTATGTTTTCGGCGAACATGGTGATTCGGCGTTCATTCCGTGGTCGGTCGCCAATGTCTCCAATGTGCCGATCAGCGAGTGCCAGAAGGTGCTCAATCATTCGGCGCTGGAAACCCCGGCGATTGACTATGACGAGGTCGAGCAGTATGTGAAGAAGTCCGGCGGCCGCGTTATTGCCCGCAAGGGTGCGACGTTCTATGCCGTCTCGATTTCCGTATGTCATATCATCAAGTGCCTGCTCAACGGCATGGACACCACGATGACCGTCTCCACGATGATGCACGGCGAATACGGCATTGACGATGTCTGCCTGAGTACGCTCAATCTGGTTGGCAACAAGCAGGTGAATGGCAAGGTGCTCGTTCCGCTGACTGACGATGAAATTACCCGCCTGCGTGCCAGCGCCGATACGCTCAAGGGCATCATTTCGGGTCTTACGATCTAACTACAGGAGGAAACAGAAGTTATGGATTACCGCATTGAACATGATTCCATGGGTGAAATGAAAGTCCCGGCCGACCGTCTGTGGGCTGCGCAGACTCAGCGCAGCCACGAGAATTTCGAAATCGGCGTCGGCATTGAGACCATGCCGGCCGAGATCGTTCACGCCTTCGGCATTCTGAAGAAGGCGGCTGCGCTGGCCAACCATGCGCTCAAGCCCGAAAAGATGACCGACGAGAAGGTAGCGGCCATCACCGCTGCGGCCGATGAAGTGATCTCCGGCCAGCTCAACGGCCATTTCCCGCTGGTCGTCTGGCAGACCGGCTCCGGCACGCAGTCCAATATGAACGCCAACGAGGTTATCGCCAACCGCGGCAACCAGCTGGCCGGCAAGAAGCTGCTGCACCCCAATGACGATATCAACATGAGCCAGTCATCCAACGACACCTTCCCCACCGCCATGCACATTTCGGCGGTCTTTGCCATCGAGGACAAGTTGCTGCCCGCTATCGAGAGCCTGATCGAGACCTTCAAGCGCCTGGAGGCGGAGAATGAGGGCATTGTCAAGTCCGGTCGTACCCATCTTCAGGATGCGACGCCCATCAAGTTCAGCCAGGAGATTTCCGGCTGGAGATCCAGCCTGGAGCGCGATGTTGAGCTGCTGAAGCTGGCCGTGAAGCCGCTTTACGAGCTGGCGCTGGGCGGCACTGCCGTCGGTACCGGCCTGAACGCCCCCAAGGCTTTCGGCGAGACCGTTGCCAAGGAGATCGCTGGCCTGACCGGTAAGCCCTTCGTCACGGCGGAGAATAAGTTCCATGCGCTCACGTCCCGCTCCGAGCTTGTGTTCGCC
>CAYOTH010000004.1:0-20473 GCA_964406835.1 uncultured Oscillospiraceae bacterium | reverse complement strand
CATACCAAAACCTCCTGTCGTAGTTTCTATTCTACAACAGGAGGTCTCTTTTTTCCATTGTCCGTTATCCGAGGAACGGTCCACTTTCTGTCGGCACAGCATACAAACACAGATTATTTGAAATGCAGCAGGCGATAACCAAAAGTGGCACAAGCAGAATCATACCGCGTATGCCGAAAGATGATTTCTTGAAAGCACACCCGCCTGTTGAACGGATGGGCGGCCAGCTCGTTCAAGAGAACAGCGAAAGGATTGATTCGAAGGAGATTCCGTCTTGCACCCTATCGCTGAAAGGCCTCTTAGCCAAGGGACTTCCTAACACTGGCGAAATTCATTTTCACAAGTCGGATCAGGACGCTATAACGCCTGTTCAGCGGCCAGACAAAAGGGACTCACAGTCCAAACGACGGTGAGTCCCTTGTAAGATCTGCCTATTTAGATCAGCTTGCGCTGCTGATCGGTAAAGGACGCCTCGATAGCATTGAGCACGCGCACGGGCAGTGCCAGATGCTCCGCGGGTATATCGCTTTCACCGGTGCGCAGCATATGGACAAAGGATTCCACCTCGCGGGCATAGGCATCGCCCATATTGATGACGCGGCCCGAGACGCCTTCCTTGCTCAACACCACGCCGCCATATTTGTAGGCGTTGTTCGTGTAATTGAGCGTCACGGAATAATCGGCATATTCAAGCACAGCCGCAATGCCCGTTTCCTTGCGGACGGCGGTCACTGCCTGCGGATCATAGCCGAAAATGGTCAGCGCGATCTCGATCAGATGCGACGAATAGAAATAGAAGCCGCCATAGGGATTATCCAGACTGACCGGCGCATAGACATTGCCGCCCAGCAGCGCGCCGTGCGAGCGAGCCTCATCGGCGGCCTCTTTCAGCGCCAGCGTATCGGCAATCAGCTTAAGGGACGAACCGCCCACCAGCGGCACCTTCTTTTCGGCAGCCAGATGGATGATCTTCAGGGCCTCCTCCGACTCGTTGGCCAACGGCTTATCGACAAAGGCCGGCTTGCCCGCCTCGATAAAGGGACGGACATAGCCCCAGTGCAGCGCGCCGTTTCGGCTGGTCACCATCACGGCGTCCACCTGCGAAACCATCTCCTCGGGCTTGACGATATCCACATGGCACTTTTCGGCAATGGCGCGGCTGGCCTGCATATCCTCGCCCCAGATCGCCGTCACGCGCACATCGTCATACTGTCCGGAAAGATTAAAGATCTCCGAAAAGGCATCGGCATGAGAATTTTCAGAACCGATGATTCCCACTTTAAACATAAGCGTCCTCCTTTAGTCCTTCATGCCGGCTGTCGTTTTGGGCATGGGATTCTGACGATGAGCCTCTTCAATCACGGCCAGCTGGCGGCACACCTGCGCCACGGTGATATCCAGCGGCTTGCCGTCTGTCAGATGCTCATAAATCATGGTGTAATAGCGCTCAACCGCCGCGATAAAGGCATCCTCGCCCACGCCGGCCGTCCAGCTGTCCTCATGCCAGCAAAGCTGCTCGGTGCAATAGGCCGGTTCGCCCTCGGGCGTGGTCAGAGGCTGGTTGGTAGCTTCATGCGCAGGGGCTTCCGATTCCACGAACCACTTCCAGTGCAGCTCCTTCTGCGTGCCGCACAGCGTACCGCGCGTGCCTTCGATCTTGTAGGTTCCCCACGGATAGGCATCGCAAGAGGAAATCTCCAAATCGATCAGCGGACGCCCCGGCATGGTGAGAATCATCTTGACATAATCCTCGGCATCGCCGAAGACATTGGCATTGTCCATCTTGCAGAACACGTTGGGCATTTCCTCGCCGCCCAACAGATCAAGCGCCTGATCGAGCGGATGAGGACCGGTGTTATAGAGCGCACCGGCAATGTTATCCTGCACGCACTGCCAGTCCCAGCGACGGGCATAGCCGTTAAAGGCAATGGAAATCTGCACGGGCCGCCCCAGTACACCAGAGGAAAGCACGCTCTTCACCTTCTGGAAATAGGGCGCAAAGCGGCTCTGCTGGAAAATGGCCAGCATACAGCCGTTTTTCTCGGCAGCCGATTGCATTTCGTCCAGCATTTCCGGCGAACGCGTCGCGGGTTTTTCACACAGCACGTTAAAGCCATGATTGAGCAGATCCACCGTGACGGGATGATGCCACGGCGTGGGCAGCGCGTTGACCACCAGATCAACATCGCAGCCAAAGAGCTTGGTATAATCGTCAAACGATTCGCACCCAAAGACACGCTCGGCCTTTTCGCGGCGCTCGGGCAGCTTGTCCACGGCATAAGCCACCTCAAAACGCTCGGTATCCTTCAAAAGATGCGCGCCATGAATGGCATAGCCGCTACGGCCCTGCCCCAAAAGCGCAATTCTGAGCTTTTTCATGGTTTAATCACTTTCCTTTCCGATCGAATAAAATATGCCAAGACGTCCTTTAGCGAGCGACCTCCTCAAGCTGGAGCACGGCGCGCTGAGACGCAAAGAAGTCTTTTTGCCGCGCTTCTTCAAAGGGCATCAGGAAGTCGTCCAGCCAGTTTCGGGAAACAGGCGACGCTATGAGCGTCTCAAGCACCTGAGCGCCGCGCGCCGCATAGATAAGCGCTGCCTCGCCCACCTTAAATTCAAGCGAGCCGTGCTCACCCCAGATCGTAAAGCGCCAGTATGAGGGCATCTGATCGGCCAAACCGCTCTGCGCCGCATAGGACACATCGGCTGTAACGCCCAATCCGCCATCAAACTCGGCCATCAGCTGCGCGCAATCCTTAAACTGCGGCTGCTCAGTAGCAAAGGCGTTCCATTCACGCACGGCCACCGGCCTGACCAGCTCGCAGGCCGTGATATAGCGCACGGCATCCACGCCGTGAATGGCGATATCATTGACAGTCCCGCCATGCTTTCCGGGCTCAAAATACCACATGGGACGCACGCCATAATTGAGCGGATGCTGCCCGGTGATGTTGACGGCATGAATTTTGCCCAGCCGCCCTGAACGCACCAGAGCGCGCGCCGTATTGACTGCCGGATCATAGCGCAGATCCAGCATACAATCGACATGCAGCTGCTTTTCGAGCGACAGCGCGCTGATCTTATCCAGCTCCTGCTGAGAAACGCACAGCGGCTTATCGCAAATGACCTGCTTGCCCGCTTCCAGCGCCCGGATAATCCGCTCGGCGCGAATGCCATAATAATCGCCCACGGCCACGGCATCGACCGAAGGATCAGCCAAAAGCGCGTCATAGGATTCATAAAACGGCGCAGCGATAACCTGCTGAGCCTGCGCCCGGGCGGCGGCGTCCTCTTCCCAAGCGCCGACCACCGTCACGCCCTCATGAGCCTGGGCGGCATGATACAGCCCGAAAATATGGCCATGCCGAAGCCCTGCAAACACTAAATTCATGCCTTTTCCCCTCCCCGCCGAAAGCCGTGAAGGCGCGCGCCGCTGTCCTGATCAACATACAGCACGGCATGAGAACAAAGGCGAAGCGCCGTCGCCGGGCAGTCTGCGCCGATTTCTCCATAGACCGTGCGATACACTGCCTCGGCCTTGGTGGGCGCGGGAACCATGCAGAAATGATGATCGGCGTTCATCAGCGCCGGGATGGTGAGCGTCAGCGCATGAGTCGGCACATCCGAAAGCGTCTCAAAGCAGCCGTCGTGAACCTGCTGCATACGGCATTTTTCGTCAAGCGACACCTTTTTGACCAGACAGGCGTCGTCAAAATCGGCTTCATGGGGATCATTGAAGGCAATATGGCCATTTTCGCCGATGCCCAGGCAGACAATATCCACGCCCTCGGCAATCAGCGCGGCATAGCGCTCGCACTCGGCCTGAATATCCTCCGCGCCACCCTGAATATAATGCACCTTGCCAAAGGGCGCCCGATCGAACAGGCCGCGGCGCAGGAAATTGCCAAAGCCCTGCGGCGCATCAGCCGGCAAGCCGACGTACTCGTCCATGTGAAAGGCTTCAATGCGCGAAAAATCGATATCCTCGGCAGCGACCAGCGCCTCCAAAAACTCATTCTGCGACGGAGCGGCGGCAAAGATCATGCGCACCGTCTGCTGCGTCTTTAAAAGACGACGAATGGTTTGAGCCACATCCTGCGCGGCGGCTTGCCCCATTTCGGAACGGGAATTAAAACGATTGACCGTCAGATTTGAAAACAACGCCATAGACTTGATTCCTCCCTGATTTCAGCAAACCCGCGTGCCCAAAGTATTAATTACAGCACACAAGCTTTGCAGGCCATACGTGTTTATTTTACTGCCAAACGCTTCCAAAAGCAAGTTTTTTCTTAAAATTGTATTATATAATATATGGGGTTTTAAAATGGGCGCCCAAAGAGGCCTTATTGGTGCAAAAAGCACAGTGAAACGCCAGGCCAACGCGCTGTTCTCGCTTTACCGAGCCAGAGCGCATGACAATGCCCCTTCATATGGCAATGAAAAAGCCCTGCGAAAAAACGCAGGGTTTAAAAAACTATGGAGTTTTACTGACGGGGGCTGCCGACGACCGGATAGACGCTGAAGGGCTCGTCGTCGATATCGATATATGCCCAGTATTCATGCGCGTTATCGTGCTTCATGCGCATCTTGCGCTTTTCGCCGGGCATGAACTCGAACTCATCCTCAGGATGCTCGACATCCCAATTGAGATGCACGACGCTGGGACCCATCGCCGCGTAGAGCAGCGGGCCGTATTCGACGGCATAGCGCTGCTTGCCGACCATCTCCTCGCCGCCAGTGTAGCGCGTGACCTTAAAGCGCATAGGAACGGTGAATTCGATCACATCGCCCGCCTTGACTTCGAGCGCCACATAGCCGCAGGGCGCGCCGGCCACTTCCTGACCGTTGACGCTGATGCGCACCGGATCGGCCGCCCAGCGCGGAATGCGCACCTTGAGCGTGAAGGGGGCGTCGGCCTTCTCAACGGACAGCTTGACATGGCCGCCGTCGGGAATATCGGTTTCGCAGGCGATGCTCACGCAGCCGCTTTCGATCTGCAGATCGGCCTGGCTGGGCGCATAGATATCGGCATAGACGGTGTTGCCACAGGTGGTGTAGAGCATCTGAGGCAGCAGGCCGACCAAACGCGTACCCAGCGAGGCGCAGCAGGTGCAGCGATCCTGCCAGCGGGCATCCTTGCCGCCCTCCAGGAAGTTGAGGTAATGGAAGCCCTTGTCGCCAACCTGAGCGGCCAGAAGCACATTGTAGATCGAATTTTCCATTTCGTCCACATAGTGCGCGTTATCCGGCTCGAGCAGGTGCAGGTGCAGCGATCCTGCCAGCGGGCATCCTTGCCGCCCTCCAGGAAGTTGAGGTAATGGAAGCCCTTGTCGCCAACCTGAGCGGCCAGAAGCACATTGTAGATCGAATTTTCCATTTCGTCCACATAGTGCGCGTTATCCGGCTCGAGCAGGTGCATACGCTGATTGAGCAGCACCCAGAAATTGGTCGAGCACAGCTCGTTGTAGCTGTGGTTCATGCTCAGCCAGTTGCAGCCCGGATAGTAGGTATCAAACTCGCACATGTTGATGCCGCCGCCGACATGCTGCCACTTATCCTCGTACATCTTGAGCGCATTGCGCACGGCGTTGATGTACAGTTCGTCGCCGGTGGCGCGATACAGATCGCAATAGCCCTCCAGCGTGGTCAGAAGCGTCGAATGCGGATGATTGCCGGGATGGGCATAGATGGCGCGATGATCGCCGGCGACCACCTGCTCAAGCCACCAGGTTTCGCGATAATACTTTTCGGCCACGGTGACGTCCTCCGCCTTGCCGACGGGAGAATCATACACGCGCGTACCGACCAGAATGCCCTGGAAGCCCAGATTCATATCCTTGACATAGGGCAGAAGATCGCAGGTGTTGAAATAATCGGTCATGGAACGAGCCAACTCAAAGGCGCGCTGATTGCCCGCATAACCGGCGTCCAGAAGGCCAAAGGTGATCCAGGCGCGGGTATAGTTGGGGTATTCCTTGGTGTGGAACTCATCGCGCGTGATGGGCATGATGAAGCCGTCGTCATCCTTGCAGGCGTCGATCTCCGCCACGACGGCATCGGCCATGGCGCGCAGCTGGGGATCATCCTGCCACAAGAGCGTCGTGCAGGCGCCCGACAGGAACTCGCCCGCCGTCTGACCCTTGAGGTTGATCTCGAAATGGCCGGACTGCCAGGCATAAGGCACCGACGGCGCGGGCTTGCCGGCATGGACGCGGTAGTAATACATCATTCGATCAAAATCGAAACCCTTGAGGAAAGAAATGTTGTTTTCGAACGCCCGACCCAGGCGACCGCCCGTCAAACGAACGCCGCCCATCGGCGCGCTGGCGGTATACGGGACAGCATACTTTTTGCTCATAACCTGTTCCTCCTGTTGATTGGCTAATCGCCGGACGCCCCGAGGACGCCCGCAGACTGTTCATCCCTATGAACGTTAATAAGATCATACAACAAACAGAGCACGCTGTCAAGAAGGGAACCATCGAAAATTGAATTTTGTCCTGCACTGAGCGGATGACCTCTTAAAAAGCGCCGTCTGGCCTGACCGGCAAGGCGGATCATGCAGAGGGATTTTATCGATCACACGAAGGCCTGGGAGAGTATGCGACGCTCCCGGCTGTTCACAAGAAGCGCAGCTCGATAAGCGAAAGCCTGTCAAGGAAAAAGCGGAATGTGCGTCACGGAATCATTTTGCAAAAAATTTCGTTTTATTATCGTTCATATTCTCTTTTTTTGACAGGGCATGAGACGATTTTCTCTTTACGGACGCGCTTTCATGTTATATAATATGATATGGCTCTTTAAGACAGGGAGCCGTTTATTCGAATGAATATGATTTTCTTTTTTGCAAAAGGAGTTTTTAAGCCGTGAATGATAAAGGCAACAAACGCGTCACCCTCAAGGACATCGCCCTCAAGGCCGGAACCAGCGCCAACACCGTTTCGCTGGCGCTGCGTGATTCGCCGCTGCTCGCGCCTGAAACCAAGAAGCGCATTCAGCAGATTGCGCGCAACATGAAATACGTCAACAACGCGCTGGCCGGATCGCTGCGTTCGGGATGCAGCCACACCATCGCCATCATACTGGGCGACATTTCCAATCCGCTTTTTGCCATAAAGATCAAGGAGCTGGAGGGCTATTTCCGGGCGCGCAATTACAAAACGCTCATCCTCAACACCGACGAAGACCCGGAGCAGGAGCTGACGGCCGCGCAGACTGTCATTGGCAATCATGTGGACGGCGTGGTCATCTGTCCGTGCCAGAAATCGCGCCAGGCGCTGGAGCTGATGCAGGAATACAACCTGCCCTTTGTGTTGATGGGCCGCGCAGCCCCGGAAGACGAGGCCTTTGACAGCGTTGTCTGGAACGACCGCAAGGGCGGTATGCTGGCCACGCAGTATCTGCTCAAGCGCGGATGCCGCCGCATTCTCATGCTGGGCGCCTCCGACATCATCTCAAGCGCCTTGGAGCGCGAACAGGGCTATAAAGACGCGCTCAACGAGGCCGGACTGACCTTTGAAAGCGAGCTGGTCTGCCGCTGCGCCCCCTTCCAGGCCGACATATCCCTCCACCTTGACCGCCTGCGCGCGGCCGGCATCGAATACGACGGCCTGTTCTGCTTCAGCGACCTGATTGCCTGGGAAGCGGCGCGCTATCACCGGGAGCATCCGCTGCCGATGGTTGGCTTTGACGACATACAGGCATTTTACTCGGTTCCCTTTGACATGACCTCCATTGGCGCCAACGTCAAGGACGAGGTGCGCACCGTGGCTGAGCTTCTTTTGGGACGGCTGGCCTCCTCTGAAGCGCGCCCGGCCGTTCACCGGGTCATTGACACCTTCCTGGTCTCCCGATAAGCGTTGTTTTTTGGATTGTTTATACACAACTCGGCGTGAAATTCCTGATTTTTGCAGTTTTTATGTTAAGCAATGTTAAGTCGTTGACATCTCAAGGTTTTTCGGCTATACTGACTTACGCTGGGAGTGCCGCAAAGCGCGCACCGTAACCCCAAGCCTTCAACCTGTTTGGCTCCAACGAGCCGGACGGGTTTTTTTGTACCCTGAAAGGAGTGATGCCCCATGGAATCAGACCGCGCCGAACGCGAACGGCTGCTGACGGAAACCGAAAAACTTTTAGGCGAATACGACCGACGACGGCGCGAAGACAAGCTCAAGTACTACCGGCCACACGCCCGGCAGGAGCTGTTTCACCGCTGCCCCAAGCGCAATCGCTGGGCGCTGGGCGGCAACCGCACCGGCAAGACCGAGGTAGGCGCTGTCGAATGCGTCTATCTGGCGCGCGGCTGCCATCCCTACCGAACGATCAGCCACGCCATGAACGGCTGGGTGGTCAGCCTTTCGAGCGAGGTTCAGCGAGACGTCGCCCAGAAAAAGCTGCTCAGTTACATCAACCCAGACTGGATTTACGCGCTCAAAATGCGCGAAGGACGCAGCGACGACCCGGCGGGCGGCATCATCGACTACATCCAAATCAAGAGCCTGTGTGGCGGCATATCAACCATAGGCTTTAAGACATGCGCGCAGGGCCGGGAAAAATTTCAGGGCGTGAGTCTGGATTTTGTCTGGTTCGACGAGGAGCCGCCCGAGGACATCTATCAGGAATGCCTGATGCGCGTGCTGGATTCCGGAGGCTGTCTTTTTGGCACCATGACGCCGCTCAAGGGCCTGACCTGGGTCTACAATGCGATTTACCTGAACAGCGGAGGCGACCCGGAGGTATGGTTTGTGACGATGAGCTGGCAGGACAATCCGTATCTGTCGGCAGATGAGATCGAAAAAATGGCGCGCGCCCTGCCGCCGGACGAGCTGGCCGCGCGCCGGGACGGACGCTTTATCTCCGTCAACGGCCTGGTTTACGGCGAATTCGACGAGCAGATTCACGTCATTGAGCCATTTGACATTCCGGACGAATGGCAGGAAACGCTCTCGATTGACCCGGGGCTGAGCAAGCCGCTTTCCTGTCACTGGTATGCTGTGGATCACGAGGGCTGCATATACGTCGTCGCCGAGCACTACCGCGCCGGCATGAACATTGCTGCCCACATGCGTGAAATCGACCGCATCAGCCGCGAGCTGCACTGGAAGCGGGACGGCGATGGACGCCTCTGCGCGCTCATGGACGCGGCCGCCGACCAGCGCACGCTGCAGAGCGAAAAAACCGTGGCCGAGCTGTTTCGCGAGCAGGGGCTCAACGTCAATACCCGTGTCAACAAATCCAAATGGGCCGGGATACAGCGCGTCAAGCAGGCGCTTGAAAAGCGGCCTCACCCGGACGAGGCGCGCTGGCCAGACGGTAAGCCGGGGCTGTTTATCTTCTCAAACTGCCCCATGATGATTCGCGAAATCAAGCAATACCGCTGGAAGGAGGATGAAAGCGACGAAACGCCCGTAAAGCGCGACGACCATGCCATGGACGAAATGCGCTACTTTGTCATGAGCCGACCGGATCCGCACACGCGCCGCGCGAGCGATTCCCCGATCACGCAGCACAAAAAGCGGCTGGCCGGACGACGCCGACAAACCGCCGGTATTCACTAAAAACAAAGGTGGTGTTTTCCTTTGACAAATTCCCCATTGACGATGACAAAAGAGACGCCGCTCCGGCCCGAGGCCCTGCAGTCCCCGGAACTGGAGCAATTGGCTGCCGAAATCACGCAGGAATACGAAAAACGCCGCGACAAGCGCCGCCTGCTGGAGCTGAAATGGCGGCTCAACCAGCGTTTCATCGCCGGAGACCAATACTGCGACGTACTGGGCGACATCGGCGAACTGATCGAACAGGAGGACGGCGAGCGCGCTGTCTACAATATGATCGCCCCCATTGTCGAAACGCGCCTGTCCAAGCTGAGCCGTGTCCGCCCGGGCCTGACCGTCCGACCGCAGACGGCCGACGCCACTGACGAAAGCGCCGCGCGCCTGGCCACACGCCTGCTTAAAAATGCCCTGATCGCCCGCGACCTGACGCGCATACAGCTTGAAGCGGCGCGCTGGGCCGAGGTCTGCGGCTGCGTTTTCTACAAATCAACCTGGAACCCACACGCCGGACTGCCGCTGGGCCTAACCAAGGACGGCGCGTTCATCCACGAAGGCGACATCGCCCTCTCAATTGTGCCGGCGTTCGAAATTTTTCCCGAATGCCTTTCACGTGAGGGCCTGGAAACGCAGCACAGCCTGATTCATGCGCGCGTCTACCCGGTGCGCGACATTGCCGACCGCTGGGGCACGGTGTTA
This sequence comes from uncultured Oscillospiraceae bacterium, assembly GCA_964406835.1. GTDB lineage: Bacteria > Bacillota > Clostridia > Christensenellales > Aristaeellaceae > Firm-10. The sequence goes on along the minus strand of CAYOTH010000004.1, from coordinate 10,223 downwards.
CCCGGACGCTCCATGAACATCTACGGCTCGGCCGCGCACTTCGCCCCGGCAGAACATTCCCGCGAGGAAACCATCGACGAGGCCGAGCTGGTCATCGAATACTATGAACGTCCCTCGGGAGCTTTTCCCGACGGACGGCATATCATCGTGGCGGGTGGCCGGGTGCTTCATGTCGGCATACTGCCCTTTCGAAACGGCGAAGCGCTGGGGCGCGACTTTCCCTTTGTACAGCAGCTTTGCCTGAGCGCCCCCGGCTGCTTCTTCGGCTCAACCGTCGTTGAGCGCCTGATTCCCTTGCAGCGCGACTACAACGCTCTGATTAACCGCATCAACGAGCACACCGCCCGCATGAGCGCCGGAAACGTTCTGGCTGAGCAGGGATCACTGGTCAATGAAGCGCTCCTGGACGAGGGCTTTGCCCCGGGTTCCGTGATCGAATACCGCGCCGGAGCCACGCCGCCGGTCTGGATGCCGGTGAGCGAGGTTCCTGACACGCTTTTGCAGCGCCTGAGTATACTGCGCCGCGACTTCAACGAGGTTTCCGGCGTTTCCGACATGGCGCGCGCCTCCAGCGTGGGCTCGATCTCCTCGGGCGTGGCGCTGGACATACTGCGCGAGCAGGACGACACCCGACTGGCGCTGACCGGCGAGCACATTCGCCGCGCCATTCGGCAGATTGGCTGCCAATGGCTAAGATTGATGCGCCAATTTGCCGTTGGGCAGCGCATTACCCGCGTGGCTGGAGAGGACGAGGGCGATTTAATGCTGCTTTGCTGGCAGGGCAGCGACTTAACCAGCGACGACATTGTGATTGACACCGACAACGAGCTGAGCGACACGCCCGCCCAGCGCCGCCAGACCGCGCTCGATTTGCTCTCGGCCGGATTCTTCAACGACCCGGAAACGCACCAGATCTCCCGCGAAAACCGAACCCGCCTGATGGAGATTTTCCGCATGGGCAACTGGGAGAGCGCACTCAACCTGGACGACATGCACCTGATGCGCGCCCGCCGCGAAAACACGCAGCTTCTACGTGGCACGCTGCCCGCGCTGGCTGCTTATGACGAGCACAGGCTGCACCTGAGCGAGCACACGCGCTTTATGCTAAGTGCAGACTACCGGCACTTGCAGAGCGAACGCCCGGCCCTGGCCCAGGCTTTGGCGCAGCATACCGAAGCGCACAGACAATTTCTGACACCCCAGCCGCCCGCGCGCGGCTAATCAATATAACATGGAGGTATTTTCTTATGACTCAGTATCTCACGCCCCGACAGCGCCAGCTCTTCCTGAAAAAGCTGGCCGACACCGACGCCGCCGAGGACATGCGCCTCACGCCGGACGAACAGAGCGCTGCCCTGCGCCAGGGCGCAAAAATGGCGAAGGCCGACCTTGACAGCCGCCTGAGCGCCGAAGACGAGGATAACGCGTTCCTGCAGGACGACATGACGACGCCCGAAAGCGACGCGCTGGCCGAACGCCTGAATGCCCTGGGCTTTGACGAGCCGGAAGCATTGATCGAAGCCTATGAGCGTCTCTCCCGCCGCTACGCCGACCTGCTGCGCGACATGCGTCACGCCGAAGCCATGAGCCGCGCCCGAAAGAACGCGCTCCTGCTGGAGCCCGACCCGAACGGCCGCAATCGCCTGATTCAAAACGAATGGATACGACGCGCCGACGAGCTGAACGACCTGGCGCAGTTTCTGCCCGACATGGCCGGATACATCGCCGAGCACCCCGAATACGCCGTGGAAACCGACGGGCTGGAGCGCGCCTACGACGCCGTGCGCTCTCATCTTTACCGCAACGAGGAACAGCTATTAGATGACCCGCAGGCTGTCAAGCGCCTCAGTGCTGACCCGCGGATTCGCGAATCGGTGCTGACGACCCATCTGGCCAGCCTCTACAAATCGGCCCAGGATCTGCCCGCCTTCATTGACGACGGCGGCAGCACGCCCGGCGCGGCTCCGACTAAGGACGGCATGGACAAGGCCAAGATCAAGCTGCTGGCCATGCTCCGGGAATAAGCTCATTCCCCGGCCGAACAGGCTTTTTGCGACAATCCAAAACGACGAGATGCGACCAAAACAGGGCGTGTCTTTTTTATTTTCCAACGACTCATTGATTTAAGGAGGATTTCTCATTATGGTCAACATGAACACGGTATCCAGCGCTCTTAAGAACTTCTACATTGCGCCGCTGCGCGAGGACGTCAACCTGAAGGCCGATGCCTTTGCCAGCCGCATCATGCGCACCGACACCAACATCGTCGGCTACAACAAGATCGTCCGCGCGGCGCTGGTGGGCGCCAACGGCGGCGCAGGTTCCGGCTCCGAAACTGGAGAACTGCCCGCCTCCGGCGAGAACATCTACGTCAACCTGGAGAGCGAAACCAAGAACCTCTACGGCACGCTGGAAATTTCCGATAAAATCGTCAAATCGGCCACCGGACGCAACGCCGGATCCTTCGTCAACATTCTTCAGCAGGAAATGGAGACGCTCACCCGCACGCTGAAATGGAACATGGCGCGCCAGATGTATGGGGACGGCTCGGGCAAGCTGGTGGTTTTGCAGGCGGCCAGCTCCAGCTCGACGATCACGGCGGCCATCGGCTCCTCGACACGCGCTGTGCTGCCGGGACTGCGAGTCGATCTCTACGAGGCGGGCGGCACCCTCAAGGAAAGCGGACTGCGCGTGATTGACGTCAACCACCTCAACGGCAAGATCGCCCTCAACAGAGCCGTTTCCTGCTCCGCCAACGCCTACCTGACCGTACAGGGCAGCGCAGGCTACGAGCTGACCGGCCTGGGCAAACTCTTTGGCCCGAGCACCGGCACGCTCTATGGCCTCAACCGCGCCAACTACAGCTGGCTCAACCCCTACATCGATTACGCCTTTGGTGCCATCACCGAAAGCGGATTGCAGCGCGTCATTGATCACCTGGAGGACAGCTACAACATCACCATCAACCACATCAACTGCGGCACCGAGGCTTACGGCCACTATCTGGAGCTGATGACCAGCCGCCGCACCCTCTGCGATGCGGCCACGCTGGAGGGCGGCCACAAGGCGCTGCTCTTTAACGGGATTCCGCTCACCCGCAGCAAATTCATGCCTTCCTCCGCCATCGACCTGTACGATACCAGCCTGTTCACCATTGACCAGGTGGCCGACTGGGAATGGATCGAAGGTGAAACTCGCCAGGTGCTGCACCAGAAGCCGGGCTACCCGACCTACACGGCAACCGTCGCCAAATACTGCGACTTGATGTGCATGCTGCCGGGCGGCATCGCGCGCCTGAGCGGCATTGAAGCGCCGACTGTCAAGCCTGTCCTGATTGCTAACGCCGAAAGCGAGCCGGTTCCCACCAAGACCATCAGCGCGGCCTGAGTATAACAAAAAAGGGGCGGTTCCAAACGAACCGCCCCTTTGGGCAAAAGCGCCGTCTCATCGTGCCGAAGAGAAGAGAATCATCGGCTTGCAGACTCCTTTTCGATGCGCTCGATAAACTCCAGCTGCGTGGAACGGGACAGCGTTCTAAAATAGGCGCTGTAGCCGCCGATACGCACGACCAGACCGGGATAAAGCTGAGGATTTTCAAAGGCCTGACGAAGCAGCGGCGCCGACAGGGCGTTAACCTGAAATTGCAGCGCGCCCCGCTGAAGATAAACCTCGATCAGCGCCCTAATTTCGCGCTTATGCTCGCGCACGGTCGAAAGCTGGAAATTGACATCCAGCGGCTGACCGCCGTAGAAGGCGGCCTGCGGCAAGGCCGAGGCGGCCAGCACCATAGCCGTCGGATCGCTCGAACGGGCTTCATTGGAGGGGCCGGCGTTCTTGGCGAAGGGTTCTCCGGCCAGACGCCCATCATAGCCTGCGCCCCAGGACGCGCCATAGCCGACATTGGTATCAATGGTATGAAGCGAGGGGGCGTAGTGCAGGTTATCATGATCGTACGCCCGAATGAGCCGCTGCAAAATCTCCGCAATGCGCACGGCATAAGGCACATCCTCTTCATCGCGGCCGAACTTGGGACAGGCCAGCACATCGCGCCGAAGCGCTTCGTGACCTTCGAAGTTATCGCGCAGCGCCTGCGTCAGCTGAGCAAGGGTATAGCGCCCAGACTCAAAGACCAGTTTATCCACAGCGCAGAGCGCATCGGCGGCATTGATCATACCCATACACTCTATGGTGACGCAGTGATACTCAGCGCCGGAAATGAAATCACTGCGCCGCTCAATGCAGCCGCGCGTTAAAAGCGAGACGAAAGGATCGGGAACGGTGCGCTCACTGTAGCGGGCCCGCGCCTCATATGAGCGCACGCCTGACGCGAGAATATGGGCAGCACAGCGCTCAAAGTTGTCAAAGACCTGATCGATATGACGCGCCTCGCCGATGCCCGGCACCGACGCCGGACGCGAAACCAGCGCGCCCTGACAAAGCGCCGCCGCAACCGCCGCTGGCACAACAAAGACGCAGCCCCACATGCTGTCGTACTCATGGCCGGGCAGCGCAATGCCCATGCAGGAATTGTTGGAAAAGCCCTTGGCCTTATCCTCCGGCACACCCTTTTCACGCAGCGCTGCCAGACAGGAAGCCTCGCCGTAGAAGGTCGGCTGGCCCATGGAAAAGAGCTTTTCATCGATCAGCTGATCCCAAATTTCATCGCTCGTGTCCTCGGTAACGCGCGCGCCCAGAATCGGCGCGGGCAGGGCAAATTCCTTCTGGCAATCGATGAGCAGACGGGACAATTCGTTATAATCCGGGCCGACATTAAGAAGGCAGGCCCCATCACAATAGCTGTTGAGCAGCCGATAAAAATTGTGCAAAAGCGCCAGAAGAGAGTCCTTGCTTTCCCCGGAAGCCTTCGCCTGCCGATAAAAGGGCTCCATAAAGTGATCAAAGCGCCCCAGCGAAATGCTGGCCCAGGAATTCTCGGCCAGCGGCACCAGAAAGTGCATCAGCCAAACCGACTGCACAGCCTCGCGGAAGGATCTTGCCGGTTCATAGGGAACATGCGACACCATATCGCGCATGGCCCAAAGGCGCGGCCGATCATCGGGAGAGGCCTGAGCGGCGCGCTGATCCAGCTCATCGGCCAGACGACGCATAAACGCGCGAACAACCGCTATGCTTTCGCGCATGGCCAGAAGATACTCATGATCGGGCTTTTCCTTAAGGGCTGCATCAATCCGCTGCTCATAGCTTTTAAGGCCCTTGGTGAGGACTTCGTTATAATCGATCAGCGTATGGCCCTTGTCAACCGATGTTCGGCTGCCGTAGCGCGCGATATCCTCCATTACGGATCGCTCTTCCTCAGCGATTCCTTCATCATCGAAGGCGCGACGAGGGCAGCCCTGGCCCTCAAAAACAAACCAGCCGGCAATGAGATCGTCTGCTTTGACATCCAGCCTAAAATAATTAAGCGCCAGACGGAATTTTTTAACGGCGCGGCGCGCTGCGGGCAACCGATTAAGCTCATCCCAATGCACCGAACGAACAAAGGAATCGACGGCATAATCACACAGAGCCATAAGATATTTCCCTCCATTGACTTTAATGGATTTATTTCGACATTATCGTAACACAGGGCCATAAAAAAAGCAAGACGCGCCGGATGTATTCGTGAACTTTTTAAGGAAAGCGCCTTGAGCTGTCTTAAATACATCCGACGCAGAAAGGAGGCTTTATCCCATGATGATTTTCTGCCGCGAGGGCGTTTGCTCATGCGGCCGCATTCCCTTGACGAGCCATGCTCTCGACATTCCGCAGCGCCTGAAGGAGATCCTGCCAACCGCCTTCATCATGCTTGACCGGGCGACGGGGCGATATGAAATTCACGACGAAGCGCAGACTGGCGGCACGCTGGCCTGCGTTTTGCCCTTTGATGCGCTGGACGCGCGCACGATCGGCTATGTACGGCGCTATCGTCGTGAACGACTCGAACAGACGGCGCGCGAAATTGACGCGCACAACGAACGACTGGAACGGCGCGCCGCCGAGGCTCACCTCGACCGAGCCGGAGAGCAAATGCGCGAGGCGCTGCGCTACCTGAGCGCCCACGAACAATGCAGCGAACTGCCGAAGGAGATGATGAAACCATGAATCTGGGCGATATGTGCCTTATGGCGGCGCGCTATGCCGACCGCTATGACGAATTCATCAAAACCGCCGATGCCAGCGGCGCGCTCACCTATCAGGGCGAGGCCCTGAACATGTTCAATGTTCTGCGCGATGCCATCAACGAAGCCTATGGCGAAATTGCCGACGGCTATCTTCTACCGGATTGCCTCAAAGCGGTCACACCGAACGAATCGGGCGAAATCGACTTAATCAAAGCCCTTCCCGAGGCGACCTGCATACTGGACGTCCTGACGGCGGACGGGCGGACAAAGCTGGAATTTGACTTTAAAACGCGCTTTGTCATCACAGTTCAGGGTATTCGGCCGGGAGAGACCGTCATAATCCGCGCGCGCCTGCACCCGCAACGGCTGGAAAACGAAAACGACGAGCCGATTTTCCCGGAAACAGCCGCTGCGCCGATGATTTACGTCGCGCTGGCCGTCGCCCGCCTCATGCAGAGCGAGCGCAAATTCAGCGACGCACAGAGCTGGCTGAGCGAATACCGCCGCCTGATACGCGCCGTTCGCTCAAGCGCCCGCGCCCGGCGACGACTGCCCCGCCCAACCTTCCGTTAATCGACAAGGAGGATTTTCAATGGCACGCAAACTTTTGCGGATCCGCTCCTTCCGCGGCCTGGATCAAAGCCGGGGCGAATTTGGAAGCGACCCCTCCACCTCGCCGCAGTGCCTAAACATCGTTTGCCAGCGAGGCGTTCTCGAACGGGCGAAGGGAATGACGGCTTTCAGCGTTCAGCCGCCCTCGGGATGCCGACGTCTGTTTCAGGGATTTTTCCGAAACGAAGCAGGGGCTGAGACACCGCACCTGCTCGCCGCCGGAAACGGCTGCCTTTACGCGCTGTCCGGCGACGACTGGCAAACGCTGGGAACAGGCTTTACCGGCGACGACTGGTGCGCCGTCAACTACCGCAAGGAGAGCACGGACACGCTGATTTTGGCCAACGGCTGCGCTCCCCTGCAAAGCTGGGACGGAAAGAGCGCCTCCCTCGTCCCCATCACGCCCACCATAGGCGGCGAAAGCGTTGTTTTTGAGCGGCTAACGCTCCTCTATGAGCGGCTTTGGGGCGCTGTCTGTGCTGATAACCCCGACCGAATTTTCTGGAGCGAATCTTTTGCGCCGGACAACTGGGAACTCAACAGCGAGTTGCCCGACACCGGCGGCGGCTTTGCCGATGTGGCCACCTTTGACGGTTCGCGCATACGCGCCGTCATCGCAGCCTTCGACGACGTGTTGATCGTCAAGGATCGCAGCCTGCATCGCCTGAGCGGCACCTATCCCGGCGACTTTTCACTGACTCAGGTCTATGGCGACGAGGGCACTCTGGCACCGCGCTCCATTGTCCAGACGGCTGACCGCCTTTATTTTCTGGGACGGAACGGCCTCTGCGTTTACGACGGCATGACAGTTTCATCCCTCGTTCACCGCGGGGACGAGCGGGCGCGCGGCCTATTCGAGCGGCTCAATCTCTCCGCCATCGACAAGGCCTGCGCTGTGCTGCTGGGCGATGTGATTTATCTGTCTGTGCCGCTGGACAGCGCCAGTGAAAACAGCCACGTCATTCGCTATTCGCTCTGCGACGACTCCTGGGCGCTGCTTTCCTGCGCCGGCATATGCGATTGGCTGATCTGGCGCGAAGGCCATGACGAAAAGCTGCTCTGCCTCAGCGATGAAGGCCTTTTTCACTTTGGCGAGGGTTCCTCTTTTGGCAGCGCAGCCATTACCGGCGAATGGATCAGCCCCGAGCTGATGAGCGACGAACGTGCCCAGCGCAAGCGTACTGGCCGACTCTACGTCACAGTAGCGTGCAGCCAGGCCGGAAATATTACGCTATTTACTCAAAGCGAAAATCACCGTGCTGAGCGAAGCCTGTCGATCACGCCGGGAATCACACACCTGAAGCCCAGGCTGCGCGTCTGCGGGCATCGGGTGCGTTTTGGCCTGCACACAAACGCGCCAATTCGCCTGCCCGAGGGACTGATGCTTGAAATCGAGGTGGATGAGCTATGAACAGCACAAACGTTTCCCCCGCCCGGCAGCGGCTGACACTGTCCAACTTGACAGAGCCTCAGCAAATGCGCGAATTGAATCGCCAGCTTGAGTGGATCTGGGCGCAGCTGATGGGTGGTTTGAATAAAAAGTCCCTGTCTACGTCCTTGCAGACGATCATCGACAGCAAGGCGGAAGAAACCGTTGTCAATGAGCTGACCGGCCGCGTTACTCAAAGCGAAAGTCATATCCTCCAGCAGGCCGACTTAATCGAAACCAAGGTCAGCAAAACCGAATATGACGCTGATCTGGCCGAAAAAGCCGACGCAGAGGATGTGCAGGCGCTAAACCGGCGCGTTGTTACCGCCGAATCGAGCATCCGGCAGCAGGCGGATCAGATTGCGCTGACGGTAAATCGGGACGAATACAGTGCCGACATGGCCGAAAAAGCCAATGCGGACGACATGCAGGCGCTGGGGCAGCGGGTGACCTCTGCCGAATCGAGCATTGTTCAGCAGGCGGATCAGATCCAAAGCAAGGTTTCACGGCAGGATTTCGACACGCTGGGGAACCGGGTGGCGAGTACCGAGAGCAGCATCACACAGCAGGCCGACCAGATCAGGAGCAAGGTGAACCAGAGCGACTTTAACGCGCTGGGGCAGCGGGTATCGAGCGCAGAGAGCAGCATCACGCAGACCCCGAACCAGATCACGGCGGCGGTGAGCGCCGTCAAGGTGGGATCGCGAAACTATATACTGGGGACGGCGGCGGCCTATCCGGCGCTGGGCGGCGGGAGCGAGCGCAGATGGCTCTACCCGTGGAAGTGCGCGGGCTTTGATGTGCTCAGGACCCTGTACGGCAAGACCGTGACCATTTCCTTTGACTATGACCAGTGGATTGATTCAGGCAGCTTTCAGGTGCTGATTAACCGGAGCTGGCAGGGCGTCACGACGCTGGACAGCAATGGCAACGGCAACAATATGCACTTTGAAAAGACCATGACCCTGAACACGGTGACATGGGACGGCACGGACGAAAACGCCGCGATGTACATTGACGGCACATGGAGCGGAACCGTGACCTTCCGAAACGTCAAAATGGAGGTGGGCAACAAGGCCACCGACTGGACAGCCGCCCCGGAGGACGCCATCGGCGGAACGAACCTGCTGTACTGCTCCAACGACATGGGCACATCCGGCAGCCACGGATTCTGGACGGACACATCCGGCGCTGACAACAAGGGCGTGGGCGAATGGCAGACGGACGGCAGCGTGCTCGTAACCAACTCGAATTCCAACTTCCGATTCGGCCAGAGCGGCATTGCGGTGACAGACGGCGACGTGCTGACCATTTCCGCTGAGTACAGGGACGTATCCGGCGACCCGCCCCACCAGTTTCAGGTGAGCATCTACGACGGCAGCGGCAACCCGTTCTACAACTATGCCAACGTCGGCGTAAAGACCAGCGTGGGCGGGGGCTGGATACGATCAAGCTACACATTCGCCATTCCCCACGGCGGCGCGACCATGACCGCCTGGTTCAGAAGCGGTACAGACTTCACGCTCTACAACCACAGCTACTATATCCGCCGCGCAAAGCTGGAACGGGGCAGCGTGGCCAGCGACTGGAGCCAGAACCCCGAAGAGGTGCGCATTGGATCGGCCATTATACTGGACGAGCGCCACACCGAGATCAAAACGCCCTATCTGGACATTGACGTCACCGGCACGAACGGCGACACCCACATTGACGAAAACGGCCTGTCCACCGGCACGGGGACGTTCGACCATGTGAATTGCCCGGAGCTGGTGCAAAGCGTGCCACAGCAGAACTTTACCGTCACCACATCGGGCGGCCTTCAGGAGGTCTTTGACAAGCTGGGCGGTTCCGTGATAAACGGCAATGTGACCATTGACATTCAGACAGACCAGTACGGCACGTTTATGCTGCGCGGCCTGCACGGCAGATGGTCAACCATTTCCATTCAGGCGCATTGGCATTCGATCAACGGATATGTTGTGCTGGGCGACTGCTACGCAAACGCCATCAGGTTCTACCACGTCCTGTTCAACGGCGACGGCGCGAACCCGCCCCTTCAG
>CAYOTH010000003.1:0-22941 GCA_964406835.1 uncultured Oscillospiraceae bacterium | reverse complement strand
TCATCGGGCCGTGCACGGCGAAGAAGATGGAAGTGCAGCAGGATCGTGTCAAGCCTCTGGTGGATGTTGTGCTCACCTTCGAGGAGCTTCAGGCGCTCTTTGACAGCCGCGATCTGGACATCACGACCTTTGAAGAGGACGTGCTGGACAACGCTTCCTACTTTGGCCGTATCTTTGCGCGCAGCGGCGGCTTGAGCGATGCGGTGGCCGAGGCGCTCAAGGAGCAGGGCATTGAGTTCGACCTGAAGGCGTGCGTATGCGACGGCATTGAGGCCTGCCGCATGGCACTGCTCAAGGCGGGCCGCAATGTGCTGGACGCCAACTTCATCGAGGGCATGGCCTGCATTGGCGGCTGCATTGGCGGCGCGGGCTGCCTGACGCACGGCGAAAAGAACCGCGCTGAGGTGGACAAGTACGGCCATGAGGCGCATGAGAAGACCATTAAGGATGCTGTTTCCATGCTGAAATAAGCTCCGAGGTTGGATGAACGATGATGAATATCGTGATTATTGACGCGCAGGGCGGCGGCATCGGAAAACATGTGATCGCCGCGCTGAAGCGGGCCTATCCGGGCATTGAACTGACCGCCGTGGGAACCAATGCCATGGCGACGGCCGCTATGCTCAAGGCGGGCGCAGATAAAGCAGCAACCGGAGAAAATGCCGTGGCGGTTAACTGCCGCCGGGCCGACGTCATCATTGGCCCGCTGGGCATTGTGATTGCCGATTCACTCTATGGCGAGGTAACGGCTGCTATGGCGGTGGCTGTTGGGCGCAGCGAGGCCAAAAGGCTGCTGATTCCGGTCAATCACTGCGATAATGTCGTTGTGGGCGTGGCCGATCTGAATGTGGCGCATCTGATTGAGGATGTGGTGCGGCAGGTCGGTGCCTTGCTCGAGTAAAAAATATGTAAATCGCTTGACAGGGGACGCTGAGTTCGCTATACTCAGGAGCATCGGGCGGCATGAAGTCGCTCAAGCCGCGCCGCGAGTGCGCTGGGCTTTGACCTATTCGGCGTTGAATGTATACACAAGAAGGTATACGGCTTTCCAGAAGGAAGGCCTATGCCTTCTTTTTTTGTTTATGCGCCGAAAGAGCTTTGAGGAAAAGAGGAGAAATGGGATGAAAACACATTCGACGCGCAGATTGGTGTTTGCCGCTGTGATGCTGGCTCTGGCGATGGTGATGCCGTTTCTGACCGGACAGATTCCGCAGATTGGGCAGGCACTTTGTCCGATGCACATTCCCGTGCTGCTGTGCGGCTTTTTGTGCGGGCCGCTGTACGCGCTGGTTGTGGGCTTTGTGGCGCCAGGGCTTCGCTTTGCTCTGTTTGGGATGCCGACGCTCTTTCCGACGGCGCTATGCATGGCCTTTGAGCTGGCGGCCTACGGGCTGGTTTCCGGGCTGATGTACAGGATTTTGCCGCGCCGAAAAAGCAGCATTTATACGGCGCTGGTGACGGCCATGCTGCTGGGGCGTCTGGTCTGGGGCGCGGCGCGCTTTGCCTGTACGGGGCTGGATGCCTCGGCCTTCGGGCTGTCGGCCTTCTGGGCCGGCGCTGTGGCGGGCAGCATTCCGGGCATTATTGTGCAGCTTGCGGTGATCCCGCTTCTGGTCATGGCGCTTGAAAAGGCCCGCTTGACCGCTCGGTAAGGCATATAGAAAAAAACGTCCGATGTTGAATCGTTTATAAAAAGCGATTTGGCAGCGGGCGCTTTTTTATTTTTGGCTTCAAGGCGCTTTTTAGCGGCGTGGCAGAGCGTGGAGCGCGCAATCGGCTTTGATGGCGCTGAGGATAGCTTGAACGACCGTTTCGAGCGGATGATCTGGGCTGTAATCGGCGGGAACGGCAAAGTTGACGCGGTTGTCCTCAAGCAAGGTACAAGCGAGATGATCGCCATGGGCCGGGTTGTAGAGCGCGATGGATTGTCCACCGTGCGATTTGACCAACTTCATGCAGGGGACGTCGGTCAGGCCGTCGCCGATGTAGATCATATTATGGAAGGGAATGCGCCGCTTTTCCTCGGGCGTAAACTCGTTAAGGCGCGCGGCGCTGCGGCTGTCAATGTCCAGCACGCCTTTGTTGATACGGAAAAGGAACTGCGTTTTGGCAGTGTAATTGATGGCAAACTTTGGCCAGAGGATGGAACCGTCGTCCTTATACATAAATTCACAGGCGTAGATTCTTTTAAAGTGCGCGTCAATGGACGTCCCTTCAATGATTTCCTTCAGGCCGGAGGAGACGATGTAATGCTCGATGTGGAGCCCCAGGGCCTCGCCATAGCGATTGATGCGATCAAACCAACCTTCAACGCCCGGAAAAAACTCGACGCCCTTTCCCAGCGCATTAAAGGTTTGGTGGGTGACGGCCACGCCTTTTTCGCGGCACTTTTGAGTCATCAGATACATGTAGGCCAGAATGTCGTCCATGGCCTCCCGATCGGTCAGCATGCGGGCTTCGTCCCAGAAGGATTCAGCGGTCATGCCGAGCGAGGGAATAAACCCATATTCCTGCATATCCTTTGTACAAAGCGTTTTATCAAAATCATAGATCATGGCGACGATGGGCTGTTCCATGGCAAACCTCCCGATATGCTCGCGTGCTGCTTATTATTATGTGTTCCGACGAAAGAAAATGCCAAATTGTTCCGAGAACATGACAACAAGCTCTGCAACATGACAAAAGCAGAGCTCAGAATGCGCGCGGCGGCGTATATTGTTTTAAAAAGGTGATATGATGATATTAGACGGAAAGGGGGCTTTGACCATGAGTTGTCGTATAATTTTGCCTTTTGCGACGCTTTCAAAAGCCCGATATTCCAAGGCTTTTCGAGCAGAGGGGACGGCCTTTGACGGCTTATCGGCCGCATCGGGAGGACAAAAGATCGATGGCGGCGCGCTGGCTGTCGATCAGACTGTGGGCGTAAAAATCCAGCGTTGTGCGTACCGATCCATGCCCTAAAAGCACGCTGACCGTCTTAATATCCACGCCCAGTTCCAGAAGGCGCGTTGCAAAGCTGTGGCGCAGCGTATGAAAATGAACCCCGGAGAGGCCGCACTGCCGGACCAGGCCTTGGAATCTTCGCTGAGCCGTACGCGGTTCGGCAGGCCGCCCGCCGCCAAAGAGGAATTCGTCGCCACCTGACTGCTCTTTGAGGCGCAAAAGATACGTTAGAAGCGACTGAGAAATGGGGATAACGCGTTTTGAACGCATCGATTTGGGCATGCCCAGCATCAGATATGTCTTCGCCGTGGAAGGACCGCTCGTCTGCGCCAGCCGCTGAACCGTTCGGCAAACGCTAATTGTACCCTTTTCCCAGTTGATGTCGCTCCATTTCAGCGCGCAGACCTCGCCAAGACGCATCCCGGTACAAAAAGCAATCAGAGCAATGGGATCGCGTCCGCTTTCCAGAACGCAGCGCAGCTTTTCTTCCTCGGTGCTACTCAAAACACGCTGTTCTACAGCGTCAAACCGCGCAAGCTTAATCAGCCGACAAGGATTTTTATCGATCAGTCCCTCTTCGAGCGCTGCCTGCAAGCTGTTTTTTAAAAGCCGAAGCGCGTCCTTAATCGTTGCGTGCGCCAAATGAGCGTGCTGCATCGCCTCAAGAACGGCACGCACCGATGAGGGCGTAATGGCCTTGATGGGCATATGGCCAATCTGTGGCAATATGTGCCGCTCTATCAGGTTTCTATAAGCCTGATAAGAGGAAGGCTTGAGCGCGCCGGAGAGGTCGTTTTCGAGCTGGGCCTTCATCCAGTCGAGCAGAAGACGTTCGGATCCTGAACAGCTTCTTTTTCGAAATTGCTCGGCTTTTCGCTGAATCAGCGCTCGGCGAACCTCGGCAAATTGGCGGCCGTAAATATAGCCGAAGCGCGTTTTTCCTTCGGCTGTCTTGCCGATAACGTATCGGCCTTCATAGCGTCCATCCCGGTGTTTGTATATGTTTTCTCCATGTCGTGCCATAGCGTTTAATCCTTTCTGCAATGTGCATAACGTCTTTTCCTGCGACGGCTTTTCTGACGGCTTATTCCATCCGATGGCTTTTTACAGCCGTGCGCTCTTTAATCAGCCGGATGATTACGGTCATGTTTATTCTGTGAGAATAATGCCATTTTACGCCTTTCAGCGTTGACAAGTTTCAATAAGCATGTTACAATAAACATGCTTAAGTCATGCCGTGCTTTTAAAATCCCATCCACAGACCTCTTTTGTCGCAAAAGGCAAAATTATACGGCGCATATCGGGCTGAGACGTGCCGATATGCTTTGGCGTGGGGAAATATGGGCGACAGAGGCGTTTATTGAGGAAGGGAGAAAAAGTTTTCGTATGGAAAAAGGCCTTAAAAAGTATATGCCGCTTATGCAGGAGCTTGTCAAGCGCGATTTGAAGCTGAAATATCGGCGCAGTGTTTTGGGATATTTGTGGAGTTTGCTCAATCCGCTGCTGATGATGCTGATTATGACCGTTGTGTTTTCGTACATGTTTCGCTTTGATATTCCCAACTATCCGCTTTATCTGATCTGCGGACAGACGCTGTTTACGTTCTTTAATGAATCGACGAATATGGCCATGTATTCGGTGATTCAGAACGGTCTTTTGATTAAAAAGGTGTATATTCCCAAGTATATATTTCCGATTTCCAAGGTGATTTCCAGCTTTGTCACCATGTCCTTCAGTCTGGTGGCTATAGTGATCGTCATGCTGATGACGAGAACGCCCTTTCATCTGTCGGTTCTGCTTTTCTGGATACCGCTGGTGATGCTTTTGTTCTTTTCATGCGGCGTGGGCATGATTTTGTCGGCCTTGGCGGTTCAGTTTCGGGATGTGACGCATTTGTATGGCGTTTTGACCATGGCGTGGATGTATTTGACGCCGATCTTTTATCCCATCGCCTCTGTTCCGGAGGGCGTTGCTTCATTCATTATGGCCAATCCGCTGTATATGTACATCACGATTTTCAGAGATCTTGTGCTATATGGCGTTGTGCCGTCCGCGCAGACCTGGATAACCGGGCTGGCTGTGGCTGTGCTTATGATGGGCGTGGGCATTGTTGTTTTCCGCAAAATGCAGCGCAATTTTATCCTGTATATCTAGGAGCAGAATATGGATCAGATTATTGATATTCAAAATGTGTCGATGCGCTTTAACCTAGAACAGGAGAAGACGGACACGATTAAGGAATATGTGCTGAAAATGCTTCAGCGCAAGTTGAAATTCAATGAATTTTACGCCTTGCAGGATGTTAGCTTTTCAGTGAAGAAAGGCGAGTCTCTGGCGCTGATTGGCGCGAACGGAAGCGGCAAGAGCACAATGCTCAAAATTATTGCGGGCGTTTTGCAGCCGTCGAGCGGCAAGGCTCGGATTCAGGGTAGCATTGCGCCGCTGATCGAGCTGGGCGCGGGCTTTGACATGGATTTGACGGCGCGTGAGAATATTTTTCTCAATGGCGCGGTGCTGGGGTATTCGCGCAGTTTCATTGAAAAGAATTTTGATGATATCGTCGGCTTTGCGGAGCTGGAGGATTTTGTCGATGTGCCGGTCAAGAATTATTCCTCTGGTATGGTGGCGCGCCTTGGGTTTTCGATCGCCACGCAGGTCAAGGCGGATATCTTGATTGTCGATGAGATCTTGGCTGTGGGCGATTTCATGTTTCAGCAGAAGTGCTATGAGCGCATGGAAAAGATGCTCTCCGGCGGCACGACACTTTTGTTTGTTTCGCATGATGCCGAGCAGGTCAAAAAGCTATGCAGCCGGGCTATCTGGCTGGAACACGGCCATGTGATGGCTGACGGTAAGGCCGAGCAGGTATGTGAGGAATATAGGGCAGCTATGGAAGGCTGAGTTACTTGGAAAGGGGATATGCGGCGTGGATGAAAAACTGCTGACGGTTGTTGTTCCTGCTTATAATGTCCAGAGATATGTGGGACAGTGCTTGGAGAGTCTGGTGCGTCAGACAAGTAAGCGCTTTTGCGTGATTATTGTTGACGATGGTTCTAAGGATAAACATACTTCGGAAATTTGCCAAAAGTATGCCAAAGAGTATCCGGAATTGATTCAGTATATCAGGCAGGAGAATAAGGGACTGGGTGCGGCGCGCAATACAGGAATGCGTATGGTTAAGACGCCGTATGTTTCCTTTCTGGATAGCGACGACTGGCTTTGCACGCGTTTTGTTGAACGCGTGACCGATGAGCTGGAGCGCTACTGTGACGATGCTATTGACATTGTCTTTACGTTGCCGATTGTCTATGACAATCTGACGGGGCAGATGTGGGATTGGATGGATAAGGGGACGTTTAACTGGATCTTTGCACCGGAATCACGGGTTGTGGATATGGGCATAGAACAGCGAATTTATTGGCTTGAGCCCAATGCCTGCCGCCGTGTTTTCAAAACGTCTTTCCTGAAACGCTGCAATTTTGAATTCCCTGAGGGAACGCGCTGGGAGGATGTCTATCCGCACTATTATCTGCTGACGCATGCCAGAAAATGCCTGGGAGTTCCGGATGTCGGCTTCTATTACAGAACGAACGTGCCGACGTCGATTACGGCCTCGGGTGGCAGTAGCCGTCTTGAAGTGGCCAGCGTGTTTGAAAAGACGCTGAATTATCTCTTCGAAGGTGACTATTCGCTGGGAATTGTCAACAGCGCGCTGAAAATGTGCGTGTCTTTCAGCATGTGGAGTCTGGGAGTTGTGCAGGACGGCGTCAGGCGTGAGCTCGCCGATAAGCTGCATGCTCTGTACAAATCTATTCCTTCGGATAAAATGGAAGCCTTCCTGAAAACGCCGGATTTGCTGGATAAGGCGCAGAAGCGCTTTGTTCAGACGCTTTTGCATGATCGGCGTTACAAGGTTTATTACGACTACCAGAAGGAAGCCATTGCGAATTACATTCTCGATAAAGTAGAGCGCTGATGGGAGTGGTGAGAGCATGGAAATAAACAATTTGATTCAGTTTTATCGCCTGCATCAGGATTGTTCCAAAGATATTCATATGCTGGTGACAGATACGGATACATGGGAACTTATTCATCTGATGATTATGGAGTTCTGCGATCTTGATATTCATGTCTACTGCGACAATGAGATGATCGTTAAGGATATCAAGAAGGTACTGGCTTGGACGGAGAACATGGGAAGCGGCAATCAGCTCTCCTATTATCAGGTCAAGGATATTTTCGAATGCAAGCACATCGGGACGCTGATGTTTGATGAAAAGATGGATTACCGCCTGGTGCTCAAGTTGGCTGAAAAGAAGCCGGAGGCGCTGGTGGGTCTGATGCGTGGCACGAACGTGTCCTATATGCCGATTTGGGAAGCCTACATGGGCTTTTCCAAGTATGTCTACCTGCGCTATTTGATGACAAATGGCAAAACCGAAGTATTCGATTGGGTTCAGGGCGAGTATGATAAGGAACTCAGTGTGATTTTCCCGGTTTATAAGGTGGGAAAATATCTGGATCAGTGCATTCAGTCGGTTACGGCTTGGAAAGCGCCGTATGTGGAATATCTCTTTGTTAATGACGGTTCTCCAGATAATTCGCGCGATATTATTTTGAAATATGCCAAGAAGGATCCGCGTGTTAAGCTGATTGACAAAGAAAACGGAGGATGTGCTTCGGCGCGGCAAATGGGTCTTGAGCAGGCCATGGGTCGCTATATTGGCTTCATCGACCCGGATGATTTTATTGAAGAGGACATGTTCAAGCAGCTGTTGGGCCGTGCTATGCTGGGTTCTTATGAGCTGTGCTATTGCGGCTATAACGAGTACTATGAGAGCACGGGCGAAGTCAAGCCGATGAGCGATGCGCTGGATGATCCGTATGCCTGGGGTACAACGGATAAAATGGATATCCAGAAACTGATTATTCATCAGCGTGTGGCGATTTGGCGCGGAGTTTATCGTCGTGATCTGATTGAGCGGGCGAAGATTGCATTCCAGACGGAGCTGCGTCGCTTTGATGATTTGCCGTTTAAGGTGGAGATTTGCGCTCAGGCCAAGTCGGCGGTGGCGTTGAAGCAGTATCTGTATTATTACAGATTGGATCGCCCTGGCCAGGATGTCTCCTGCACCGACGAGCGCCTCTATGTCCATTTTGATATTTTCAAGCATTTGGATGAGGTGTGCGATCGGCTGGATGAGCGTAAGCTGAAGGATTATTTGCAAGTCTGCAAGGTTCAGACACATGCCTATGCGCTCAAAAAGCTGGACGAGCAGTTCGTTGAAGAATATGCCCGGCAGGCTAAGGAGGATTTTTCAAAAAATGCAAATGTCTGGCGCACGTTGCTTTGCCTGAAACGCTGGATTGGCGGCAATGGAAAGGATGCCTATTTGAGCGTCATGCGTGGAAAGGCTTTGGCATATAAGAAAAAGCTGCTTCGCGCAGAGCCTGTTGGGAAAAAGTGACAAAACGTGCAATATCGAGTGAAGGCGTTATGGGATAAGCATAACGCCTTGATCAAATATGCATTCTTCGGGGCACTGACAACGCAGGTCAACATTGTGGTTTATGGTGTTGATAACCTGGTTTGGCATGGGGATCGCGTTAGCCAACGTGTTGGCCTGGGTGTTGTCAGTGGCCTTTGCCTATTACACGAATCGGCGCTGGGTCTTTGAAAGCATAGCATCCGGTTTCAAGGTGCTTATGCGGGAAATTGGGACATTTATTGCCTGCCGCCTGGGAACCGGTATTCTGGATCTGGCTATTATGATGATTGTTGGAGAGTGGCTGGGTGGCCGGTTTATTCCGACGGATTCTTTGTATCTGTGGAGCTTGGGCGTGAAGGTTGCAAGCAATGTGCTGGTGATTGTGCTGAACTATGTGTTTAGCAAGGTGCTGATATTCAAAAAAGCACGCTGAAAATTGGAGGGATCAGAGGATGGAAAAAGCGAAGAAAAAGATAAGCGTACAGAAATGCTTTATCATCATTTTGCTTGTTCAGGTTATTGCGCTGGTAGGTTGGGGCATTGCGAAGAAAGGCTATTTTATCGATGAACTGTTTACATATGGCATGTCTAATAGTGTTGGCTGGCGTGTGGAATTTTATGATATGTATAAAGATTATCTGAACAATTGGCATGATACGTCTCTTTTCCATGAGTATCTGACCGTTCAGAGGGATGGGCGATTCGATTTTGCGGGAGTTGTGAATAATGTATCGGCAGATGTACATCCACCGATCTATTTTTTGATTATTCATGCTGTTTGCTCATTGATGCCAGATGTCTTTACTAAATGGTTTGGAATTCTGCCAAATATAGTATTTTTTATAATTACACAAATTTTGATATATTTGCTTGCTGTGGAATTATATGGCAACAAAAAGTATAGCGCGCTTATTCCAGGGCTTATTTATGGTTTCAGTGTTGGAGCAATTAACTCGGTGACTTTGATTCGACCGTATATGATACTGGCTATGCTCTGTACACTGCAATTCTATATTCATGTAAAATTGTGGAATGCAGTGCGACAAAAAGATAAAAAGCATGAATGGATGCTGCTTATTTGCTTACTTTTTTCAACATGCATTGGTTTTTTGACACAGTATTATTATGTGATATTTGCATTTTTTATTTCCGCAGCATATAGCATTATCCAGATGCTTCGGAAAAACTGGAAGCATTTCGTGAAATATGCTGTGGCGATGTTCGGAGGTTTGGCAGCCGCTTATTTTGTGTTTCCGACGTGCTATCAGCATATTTTGGGACAGGATGGAATCAATACGTACAGAGGCGAAGAGGCCTTTAATAATTTGAAAAATTCAGATTTGGCTCAGGGGTTAAGTGCTTTTTTACAAATTGTCAATGAAGAATTGTTTTGTGGATTACTGGGATACATACTAATAGCTACTCTTTTTGTGCTTGCTTTATATGTATTTAGAAGACATTTCCAATTAGTTTTATCTAGATGCGATGATGCATATTGCATTGAAGTGTCAAAACGAGCTTTCGGTAATGGTAGTATTTGCTTTTCGATAACAGATAAGGGGATTTTTTCGATCATTGCTGGAGTGGGATGCTTTGGATATACAGTAATTCTTGCAAAAATTGCTGCGTTCCAAACGGATCGGTATATTTTTTGTATATATCCCTTAGTAATCCTTTGTTTTTGCTATATTATTCAAGCATTGGCGAAACATTTCAAGTGGAATAGTGGGTTGACTATGGGGCTTTTGCTGGGAATTGCATTGACAGGCTATACCTTTCAATACAATGGAGAAGCTGTATGTTATTTGTATACTGGCGACGAAGAGCGATATGCCCGATTTGATGAGTTTTCAAATATGGGAGTGGTGTATGTTACCGAGGGCGATTGGAGCAATGTGGCAAATATGCTCTATTTGAGCAAGGTAGAAAGTGTATATTGCGTCCCTCAAAGAAATATAGGGGATTTGGTAACGGTTCTTGATGAATATAACAAGAGTCATGATGAATTGCTTGTAATTATAGAAAACTATAAATATGGTGATCGGAAGTCGGAGATACTCAGAGACATCATAGATGCTACTGAATACAATGAATATGAATACGAGTTGTTTATTCAAGATGATGTCTATAGACTTAAGAAAAAAGCAAATGAAGCTGAATTATCAAGTGGATACTATGTGATTCGCAACAGCCTAAATGAAACTCTGCATGTTGAAAAGGGTGCTGTGGATAATTTGGCTAATGTCATTGTTGCTTCTGAGGATGCGGGAAGTACGGTTTTTTGTCAGAAGATTGGTTCGGTATATGAGATGACATTTATTCATTCTCGGAAAATGTTGGATCTGAATAATGGTCTGGCAGAGAATGGAACTAATATCCAGCAGTATGAATGGAATGGGATGGGAGCACAGGAATGGTCTATTGTCCCCACAGAAGACGGCGAAGGGTATTATGTTCTTTTTGGCGAAGATTATGCAATGACTGCTGATTCTGTGACGGGGAATGTTGAACTGAGACGCTTTAGTGGTGATGAAAACCAAGTGTGGTTTTTTGAACATAAGAAGCAATAAAGAGGTGCAATGAAGGATGATTACGATTATCGTGCCTTGCTATAATGAACAGGAATCACTACCTCTATATTATCCAGAATATGTGAAGTTGAAGGGAGAGATTCCGGAGGAGTTAGAACTTCTGTTGGTTAACGATGGTTCCAAGGACAACACCTTAAAGATAGCAAAGAAGTTCGCGGAGCAGGATGAGAGCGTGAAGTACATTTCTTTTTCGCGGAATTTTGGCAAGGAAGCAGCTATCTATGCAGGCCTTCAAGCTGCAAAAGGTGACTATGTAGCCATTATGGATGCGGATTTGCAGGACCCCCCGCGTTTGTTACCAGAAATGTATCATGCTATTAAGGCTGAAGGATATGATTCAGTAGCAACACGACGCGTAGATCGAAAAGGAGAGCCGCCTATCCGTTCGTGGTTTGCGCGCAAGTTCTATAAGCTGATGAATAAGATCTCGAAAACAGAAATGGTGGATGGCGCGAGAGACTATCGGTTGATGAGTCGTCCATTTCTCGAAGCAGTGCTTTCCTGTGGAGAGTATAATCGATTTTCCAAAGGTCTATTTGGCTGGGTTGGATTCAAGACAAAATGGCTGGAATTTGAGAATGTTGAACGAGTTGCTGGAGAAACTAAGTGGTCTTTCTGGAAACTGTTGGTATACGCACTAGATGGGATTGTTGCCTATTCAACGGCTCCACTGGTAATTTCAACGGTTCTTGGGTGCATTTTGGCAGTATTAGCCTTTGGGTCAATGTTTGTTATTGTTGTTCGTCGTCTGATCAGCGGTGATCCGGTTCAGGGCTGGACATC
This sequence comes from uncultured Oscillospiraceae bacterium, assembly GCA_964406835.1. Taxonomy (GTDB): domain Bacteria; phylum Bacillota; class Clostridia; order Christensenellales; family Aristaeellaceae; genus Firm-10. The sequence continues at coordinate 11,135 of CAYOTH010000003.1, read as the reverse complement.
TATTGTCAGCATTATGCTTATGCTTGGCGGAATTCAACTGCTGTGCATAGGAATTCTGGGACAATATCTGGCGAAAACATATACGGAAACGAAGAAAAGACCTATTTATATAGTGGATGAAAGCAACGTTGTAGCCAAAAGTGAAATGGGAAAATGCTGATTCTAAATACTGTATATGTAAGTAAACACGGAGTATATACAAATGTTTTGACGGCAATATTTATAAAAGTGAGGATTGAAGTTCCTGATGAGAATTTTGACCTTGGTTCTGGTTCTTGTCGTGCTTGCGGGCAGTTCGGTGGTTTGGCGTGGGGAAGCTTCGGCTGAATCCATGATTCCTGTGGTGACGATTGAAGCGCCTTCCTTGGAGGACTGGTGGGGCAAGGAGGATGTGCGCGAGGCGACGCTGACCTATCGGGATTTTGATAAAGGCGTCAGCTTTACGCGTAAGATTACCATTAAGCCGCAGGGCAGCAGCTCGCTGGGGTATCCTAAGAAGAATTTCACGATTTCTATGACAGAGGAAGCCGTGGAGGTCAATTCGGCGTGGGGCGCGCAGTCGAAGTATTGCCTGAAGGCCAATTATGTCGATCCGACGCATGCCGGCAATGTGGTATCGGCTCGTCTGGCAGCGCGCATGAATGAAGCCTATGGTTTGCATGACGGGATGCCCAATCGAGGCGTGATTGACGGGTTTCCGGTGTGGGTGATTCTCAATGGCAAGGACGCCGGATTGTATACCTGGAACATTCCCAAGGCGGCATGGATGTTTAGCATGGACGAAGGCAATGAAAATCATATCGTCATGTGCTGCGAGGACTGGACGGAAGGCTGCAATATGCAGCGCGATTACTATGAGCTTGAGAAGGAATGGAGTCTTGAAGTCGGCCCCAATACGTCGGCGACGGTTGAAAAATTTACCCGGCTTTTGCGCTTTGTCTCGACAGCCAGCGATGAGGAGTTCAAGGCTAACTTTGATCAGTATCTGAATCTGGATGCGTGCCTCAATTATTTCTGCTACATTTGCATTAGCAATGCGGGCGATAATTCGGCGAAGAATATGCTGATGGCAACATGGGATGGGCAGGTTTGGTATCCCATGCTGTACGATTTGGATTCGCTTTGGGGAATTAACTGGAATGGAATGGAATGGAAACAGCAGACCCTGAAATTATGAAGGTTGTTTTCAACCAAAACCGTCTCTTCGAGCGCATTCGCGCGCTGTATGGCGATGAACTGCGGGCGCGCTATGCCGAATTGCGCAATGGCGTTCTCTCCGTGGAGAACATCAAGGCGGCGTTTAACGAGTTTGTCGGCAGCATTCCGGAAAACAGCTATGCCATGGATCACGCCATGTGGAATGGCGACGGTCATTTGGTGCGCACGCTGGATCTGATGTGGGAAATGATGGATCAGTATCTGCCGCAGGTCGATGCGGAATTTGGCTACGGCATTGCTGAAGCGCCCGCTGAGGAGGCCGGTGATCTTCCGGAGGATGTTCCGGCTGACAATGAAGTTGCCTGACGGGAGTTGTGAAACAGGAAAGGATAAATCATGCCAAAGATTTCCATTGTGGTGCCTGTGTGCAATGCGCAGCGGTATCTGAAGGAATGCCTGGACAGCATTCTGGGGCAGACGCTTAAAGACATTGAGGTCATCTGTGTCAATGACGGCTCGAAGGACGAAAGCGCCGCCATGCTGGACGAGTATGCTCGGCAGGATCCGCGTCTTCGCGTGATTCACAAGGCCAATACAGGCTATGGCCACAGCATGAATTGCGGCTTTGATGCGGCCCAGGGCGAGTATCTGGGCATTGTTGAATCAGATGACTGGATTGAGCAGGATATGTTCGAAAAGCTTTATCAGGCGGCCGAAATGACACGGGCCGATGTGGTGAAGGCGAATTTCTTCCTATATTATGGCGAGCCGGAGCCGCGTGATGAATTCTTTGGCGTTGTGCCGCTCAGGCTGTGCGGACGCGTGTTCAGGCCGCTTCAGGATATTGATCTGGAAAGAGTCGATTTCTGGAACGGCAAGCCGTCGATCTGGTCGGCCATTTATCGAACGGCGTTTATCCGTGAAAACGGCATACGCTTTCATGAAACGCCCGGCGCTTCCTATCAGGATGCCAGCTTTAACTTCAAGGTTTGGGCCTGTGCGCAGCGCGTTTTCTGTCTGGATCGCGCTCTGCTGCACTATCGCCAGGACAACGCGTCCTCTTCGGTCAATGCCTCGACGAGCAAGGTCTATTGTGTTCGCGATGAATACGACGAAATGACGCGCTTTATCGCCGGACGCGGCGAGGATGCTCCTTTGTTGGAACGGCTTATGAACAGACTGCGCTTTGACAGCTATATGTGGAACATTGATCGCCTGGCAGAACCGGCCAAGGCGGAATTTGCAGCCTATGCGGCCGAAGCTTTTCGGGCGCTTCAGGCGGCGGGGGCGCTGGATGCCTCGCTTTTTACGCCGCAGCGCTGGCAGTTTATGCAGCGGTTTATTAAAACGGGGCAGACGGGGGCAGAACGCCGGGAATCGTCTTTGAGACGACGGGCGCGTGCCCTGCGCGGGGCGCTCAGGCGGTTTGTGCGCAGCTGGACGCGATTTTATTTGGATGATGGCGGTGAGAAAAATCGATGAAGCTGTCGCTCATTGTGCCTGTTTACAATACGCAGGATTATTTGAAGGAATGCCTGAATAGTCTGATGGCTCAGACATGGCGGGATGTGGAGATTATTTGCGTGGACGACGGCTCGACCGATGATTCGGCGCGGATTTTGAGCGAATATGGCCGCTTTGATGATCGTATTCATATCATTCGTCAGGAAAATAAGGGCTTGAGTGCGGCACGCAATGCCGGTTTGCGCGCGGCCAGCGGCGATTATGTCGGCTTTGTGGACTCGGATGATGTTCTTGAACGGACGGCCTGCGAGCGTCTGGCCATGGAAATACTGGGCAAGGAGCCCGATCTGATCATCTTCGGAGCGAAGACCATTCCCGAAAGGGCTTTGCAGGAGGATCGCTGGCTGAAAAGCGTGCTTTCCCCCGGCGACGTTATGCTGCGCGGCGATGGGCTGCGTGAGGTGATGGCCCAGCCGGGAGCCTGGCCGTTTGTCTGGCGAAACTGTATTCGGCGCGGGCTGCTCTTGAGTGAAGGACTGCTCTTTGACGAGAGTGTTCGCTATGGCGAGGATACGCTGTTTCAATTGTGTTTGCTTCCGGCCTGCCAGCGCATTTCGATGATCAGCGACCGGCTGTATGACTATCGCAAGGGCAGGCCGGGTTCGCTGATGGAACGCCTGAAGCAGGGCGTGGATAAGCGCGCCTCTTTTCATGTGCCGCTGGTTGAGAAGGCCGCGCTTTATTGGGCGCAAAAGGGCTGGATGGCGGCGTGGGGCGACGTCTTTCTGGGCTGGTCGCTGGAATTTGCGGCCTATGACGTAACGCTGGCGCAGCCGTCCGAGCGGGCGGATTATGCCCGGCGTCTGATGAATCTGTGGCAGACCTACGGCTTGACTTCGGCGCGGCGCACAGCCTGCGCGCAGACGTTTCTTCTGATGGTTCAAAGCCAATGCGGCCATGGACGCGTGCGGTGCGCGCTGATGAAAACCATGCGCCGGGCGATTCTCAAGGCTATTGGAGTTTATCGATCGATGAAACACCTTGATTAAAGAAATAGGGAGGGTATTTTCATGGCATACGATTACCTGATCGTCGGCGCAGGTCTGTTTGGCGCGGTGTTTGCGCACGAGATGACGGCGCGCGGCAAGCGCTGCCTGGTGATTGACCGGCGAGATCACATTGCGGGCAACGCGTACACGCAGAGTGTTGAGGGCATTAACGTCCACAAGTACGGCGCGCACATTTTCCATACCTCGAACGATGAGGTGTGGCAGTATGTGAACCGGTTTGCGCGCTTTAACAACTACATCAACGCGCCGGTGGCCGTTTATAAGGACGAATTGTACAACCTGCCCTTCAACATGAACACGTTCAGCAAAATGTGGGGCGTGAGGACGCCGGCTGAGGCGCGCGCGGTGATCGATCGCCAGGTCGAGGCCGAGCAGATTGGCGAGCCGAAAAACCTCGAGGAGCAGGCGCTCAAGCTGGTTGGCCGCGATATTTATGAAAAGCTGGTCAAGGGCTACACGGAGAAGCAGTGGGGCCGAAGCTGCACGGAGCTGCCGTCCTTCATCATTCGCCGCCTGCCGCTGCGCTTTATCTACGACAACAACTACTTCAATGACCGCTATCAGGGCATTCCGGAGGGCGGCTATACGGCGATGGTCGAGCGGATGCTCGATGGGATCGAGGTGCTCCTGAACACCGATTACTTTGAGCTGATCAAGCAGCAGCCGGATCTGGCCGAAACGACGGTCTACACCGGTATGATTGACGAGTTCTTCGGTTACAAGCTGGGCGTGCTGGAATATCGCAGCGTGCGCTTTGAAACCGAGGTGCTGGATACCGACAACTATCAGGGCAACGCCGTGGTCAATTACACCGAGCGCGAGGTGCCGTATACGCGTGTGATCGAGCACAAGCACTTTGAGTTTGGCAAGCAGGAGAAGACGGTCATTTCGCGCGAGTATTCGTCGGAATGGGCGCAGGGCGGCGATCCGTACTATCCGATCAACGATGAGCGCAACACGGCGCTGTACGCGCGCTATAAGGCGCTGGCCGACGAAACGCCCCATGTGATCTTCGGCGGTCGTCTGGGCGAGTACAAGTACTACGATATGGATAAGGTCATTGTCTCGGCGCTGGAGCTGGTTAAGCGAGAGACTGACAAGTAAAGGAGGGAGTTTAATGAAGGCAATCATCCTGGCGGCAGGCTATGCGACGCGGCTCTATCCGCTGACCAAGGATAAGCCCAAGGCCCTTTTGCCCATTGGCACGCAGACCATGATGGATTATCTGACGTGTGGTCTGGCGGATATTAAAGAGATTACGGATGTGCATATTGTCACCAATCATCGCTTTGCTGCGCAGTTTGAGGACTGGGCGCGCGAGGCGAAGCAGAAGGATGCCTATCGTCAGCTGAATTTCTTCGTTTGGGACGACGGCACCATGTCCAATGACGATCGTCTGGGCGCCGTGGGCGATATGCAGTATGTCGTGGAGCAGGCTCAGCTGGACGACGATGTGCTGGTAGCGGCTTCGGATAACTTCTTTACCTTTCCGCTTAAGCTGTTTGCCGAGGCTTTTTATGTCCAGAAGCGCGATTTGCTGCTGGCTGGGCATATTGACGACATTGAAACGCTGCGCCGCTTTGCCGTGGCCGAGCTGGCTGAGGATGGCCGCGTGCTGTCTTTGGTAGAAAAGCCGGATAACCCGCCCAGTCATACCGGCGTGTATGCACTCTACCTTTACAAAAAGGAAACGCTGCCGCTGATTGCGCGCTATCTGGAGGAGGGCAATGCGCCGGATTCGCCGGGTCACTTCCCGGAATGGCTCTGCCGACAGGGGCATGAGCTGGGCGCATATTGCTTTGAGGGCGAGTGCGTCGATATCGGCACGCATGAGAGCTATCGGGAGATCTGCGAGCGTTTTGCCGGCGACGATGAGACGCAGGTTACTGTTGAGGACAACGAAGGCGCCGTGCGTTTCGTGCGTTGCCCGCGTCGGGAAGGCTGAGTTTCGTTGAAGGATAGATCGGTGTAAAGGAGGGAATCCGGTGGCAGAGCGGCGATGCAGCGTGCCTGTTTTGGGCGCGCAATACGGCCATTTGACGTGCGTTAAATATAAAGAGCCGTGGCCCGGCGTGCGTCTGTGGACGTGCCGGTGCTCATGCGGGCGCGTCGTCGATATCAGCGAAAATGCGCTGATCTGCGGCGTCAAGACCAACTGCGGCTGCCGGGGTTCCAAGGCACGCGATTTATCCGGTCAGCGGTTCGGGCGTCTGGTGGCTATGGAACCGGTTAAGGAGCGCGGCAAGGACAACAGCGTGCGCTGGCTGTGCCGCTGCGATTGCGGAAGCTATACCGTTGTGAGCAGCGGGCGGCTTCTGGCCGGGCATACGGAGAGCTGCGGCTGCAAGAAGGAAGAACTGTTTGGCACGGGACGGACGTTTGTCAATGGCACCTGTCTGGAATACATTAAATCCGATAAGCTGCGCGCCAACAACACCAGCGGCTACAAGGGTGTGAGCAAGCGCAGTGGCAAATGGGTAGCATATATCTATTTTGCCGGGCAGTATTATCATCTGGGAACCTATGCCGAGCTTGAGCGCGCGGTGTCCATTCGCCGCGAGGCCGAGGAAATCCGTCTGCGTCTGGCCACGCAAGAAGGCGGAGAGCAGGCGGCCAAGACTGCCTTTTCTCAGGAAATTGCGCATCTTCTTGGGGCGTATGAATAAAGAACAGGCGCATGGCCCTTCACGCGTTTGAGGAAGAGGGGCATTGGACGGCTTGGTACAAAATTGGTGTGCTATTGCAAAACAGACCTCGGCGTCGAAAGGCGCTGGGGTCTGTTTCTCTTAGGACTGAACAGGCGTTGAAAATCCCCCGTTTTAGTCGGATGCAGGCTAAGGAAGTCCCGGAGACTCTGCGTGGGAATGCAAGTGATCGCTTTTGCGGAAGCTCCGTGCAGAGGAAGGGCCAAGGCCAAACTTGACGATGTGTTCGCTGCCCGCTTGAGCAGGCGACGGCCAAGGACAAGGGTCCTGTCAGGCGGAGTTAAAGCATGTGCTGAAGGGGAAATGTGATATTTTGCATCGAGCGAAAACCTTGAAAGGCTGGATTCGTGCTTTGGTTTCGTTCGAGCCATCAAAAAGGCCGTGCGCCTTTGAAAGGGCAGCGTCAGGAGATGCTTCCATAGGAAAAAAGTCGGGGCCGTCTCATCATAGCGAGACGGCCCTGTTCAATGGATAAAACGCGGAAATCTTGGGAAGAAGCGCTAAGCCGGGACAGAGTATTTTAGAGGTCTTGTGCGGGCGGCCTCAGCGCAGCAGATTATCGTCGTTGAAATAGTCGATTTTCATGGCGCGGCGCACGTCGGCGAGGGTTTGTGCGGCCGTTTGCTGTGCCGTACGGCTGCCGGCTTTGAGCAGCTCGAAGACATCGGGCAGGCGCTTTTCCCAGTCGGCGCGGCGTTCGCGAATCGGGCGCAGCTCGGCCTGTACGACGCTGTTGAGGAATTTCTTGACCTTGACATCGCCCAGACCGCCGCGCTGATAGTGCGCCTTCAATTCGTCCAGGCCGGTGTAGTCGGGCAGGAATTCGGCAAAGTGCTCGGGGCGGCAGAAGGCGTCCAGGTAGATGAACACCGGATTGCCCTCCGTGTGGCCGGGATCCTCGCGGCGAATGTGCGTAGGATCGGTATACATGGACATGATCTTCGTCTTGATGTCCTCTTCAGTATCGGAAAGGTAGATGCAGTTGCCTAGCGACTTGCTCATCTTGGCATTGCCGTTAATGCCGGGCAGGCGCAAGCAAGCCTGATTGCTGGGCAGTATGATTTCAGGCTCAGTCAGCGTTTCGCCGTAGACCGCATTGAATTTGTGGACGATTTCCTTGCACTGCTCGAGCATCGGCATCTGATCCTCGCCGACCGGCACGGCCGTGGCGCGGAAGGCCGTGATGTCGGCAGCCTGGCTGATGGGGTAGCAGAAGAAGCCGACCGGGATGCTGGCCTCAAAGTTGCGTTGCTGAATTTCGGCCTTGACGGTGGGGTTGCGCTGGACGCGGGAGACCGTCACCAGATTCATATAGTAAAAAGTCAATTCGGTCAGCTCGGGAACCATGGACTGAATAAAAATCGTGGATTTTTCCGGGTCAATGCCGCAGGCCAGATAGTCCAGCGCCACCTGCATGATGTTCTGGCGCACTTTTTCAGGGTGCTCGGCGTTGTCAGTCAGCGCCTGCGCATCGGCGATCATGATGTAAATCTCGTCGAATTTTCCGGAATTTTGAAGACGAACGCGCTCCTTGAGTGAGCCGACGTAGTGCCCTACATGCAGCCGTCCCGTCGGCCGGTCGCCCGTCAGTATGATCTGCTTCATGAAAAAGTCTTCCTTTCCGCGATTTGTTTTCCTCATTATAACATGAGACGGGAAAGCAGTCAAGGCAGAGTCTAACTTTTCGCGCCGGGGCACTGAGCGAGATTGGTGTTTTTGCACTGATTTTCACTTGGAATATGGCATGAGCCTCAAAATATCACCTGAAGGGCGCGGTGTTTTGACAGCAAGGCTTGAAGGGAAACCCTCTGGCATGGTATAATAAAAGACAGTACGATGAAAGCAAAAGGGATGGGATGATGATGAAGGACTATAAGACGCTTTTGCGGGATGAGCCGCTGTTTTGGTCCCGGCTGGGCTTTTGCTATGATCCGCCGATTAAGGATGCGCATGGAAAGCCGCTTTTGATGTATGATAATCAGGCGCGCTTTGTGCGCTATCACGAGCAGTTCAGCGAGGCGGGCGTGAAGATTCACACGTCGATTCTTCATGCCGGCTGGATTGGCGAGGGCGAGTATGATTATTCGCTGACCGATCGGATTCTGGATGAGTTTTTTGCCACTAACCCGACGAGCCTTTATATGCCGCGCATTAAGCTCAATGTGCCGCCGGAATGGTGTCGCTATCATCCCGAGGATACGTTTGTCTATTACGAGGGCGTGCCTTACAGAACGCCCGAGCAGATTGCCGCCTTGGCCGAAACGCTGCGCCATGACTGGCTGGGCTATGACAGCCCCAAAGGATATGAGATCTCCGATGCGGATTTTATCGACCCGCGGCCCAATGTGGATTCGCTCATTGCGCTTCAGTCGCTATCCTCGGCGGCCTGGAAGCGCGATGCCGGCGAGGCGCTCTCCCGCCTGATCGATCACATTGAAAACGGCCCGTATGCCGATCGGATTGTGGGCTATCATGTGGGCTTTGGGCCGTGCGCCGAGGTCATGCAATGGGGCCGAAATTCCCGTCATTATGGCGATTACGGACTCAATCAGCTGCGTAATTTCTACGCCTGGGCGCAGGAAAAATACGGCTCCCGTTCGGCAGTGTGCGAAGCCTGGGGGCTGGAGGCGATTGATGAAAACAGCTGCTTTTTGCCTTCGCCCGAGGTTCGGTATGGGGGCAACGACACGCTGGAGGGCCTCATGCGTGTGGGCAAGACGCTCTGCATCGACTATGATCGCTTTTTGTCGGATTCGGTGGTGGAGGCGGTCGAGTATTTTGGTCGCGTCGTCAAGGAAAAGACCGGCAAGGCTTACGGCAGCTTCTATGGCTATATGAACTTCTGCGAAAATGCGCAGTATGCCGGGCATCTGTCGATTGACAAGCTGCTGGCCAGTCCCTATATCGATTTCCTGGCCGCGCCGAAATCTTACTATCGTTCCAATGAAAACAATCCGGGCGGCGAGATGATTCCCGCGCAGTCGGTCAATTTGAAAAAGCTGTGGCTGGACGAGCTGGACAACCGAACCTTCCTGGCTGGGGATACGCTGGGCAAGACCGACAGCATTGAGGACAGCTGCGGGGTGTTCTGGCGCGAATTTGCCAAGAATCTGTCGCATAATTCCGGGTTCTGGTGGATGGATTTGGGTGGAGGCTGGTTCGATCATCCGGCGCTGATGCAGCAGGTGACCAACATGGTGAAGGCCAAGCGCTTGATCGAGCAGCGGCCCTATCGGACGGCGTCTGATGCCCTGGTGCTGGTGGGTGAAGAGGGAATGCTTCGCGCCGGGGTCAGCTACGAGCTTCTTAACAGCTATTCCAAGGATTTTCTGGCCGAGCTGGCGATGTCCGGTGTGCTGTATGATAACTATCGCCTCTCTGATTTGGACAGCATTGATCCTGCGGCCTATAAGCTGGTGATCTTTGCCCATACCTTTGCAGTGGAGGAGCGCGCCATCGAGCTGGTTCGCCGTTTGGAGGCGGCCGGAACGACGGTGATGTTTAATTACGCGGCCGGGTTTTATATCGGTGAGCAGGGCGGGCTCGATAACATTCGGGCGTTTACCGGCTTTGCCTGCGTGCCGGACGAACCCTCTCTGGAGGCCAGCTATCCCACATTGTCCATTGAAGCGGAGCAGGCGGATGTGCTGGCGCAGGAGGATGGAAGGTTCAAGCTGGTTCGGCGCGGGAAGCGTGTCATGAATTGCCTCAGGCGCATTTCGCGCGATCAGCTGCGCGCTGTGGCGCAGGAGGCCGGGTGCCGCCTGGTGGGGCGTGCGGGCGCGGTGTATTATGGAGATGCCCGCTTTATCGGCGTGTTTTTCAGCGGCGAGAACGAAATTGCCCTGCCGAGGCGAGCCGACTGGGTGGATCTGGTGACGGGAACGGTCTATGAAAATACGGATTCTGTGGCCATGGACGGCGCAAAGGCCATGCTCCTGACCGAGCGGCTGTGAAGAAAATCGATTGTTTCCGGCAAGTTTTCAGCGGGGGCTTGTGAAGAGACGCCGGATGTGTTACAATAGGATAAACAGCTATGGGGAGGATTATGACATGCGCAACAAATGGATGAAAATGGCGGCGCTGGCGCTTATGGTGGCGCTGCTGCTGACCGGCTGCGTGGCTGATACCGGGGACACGGCGCAGGATGCGGACGCTTCGGCGACGCTGCCGCCGCTGACTGAGCCGATGTATACCGACCGCGAGGCGCTCTATCAGTATTACAACGCCGTCACGTTCGAGGATACGCTGGACACGCTCACGGAGAAATACGGAGAACCGGTGATCGAGCAGGCTGACGGCGGCGAAAGCTACACCTGGCAGATGGAGGATGGCTACGGCTTTGCGGCGGCTTTCTTTGACAGCGGACGGCTGCGCGCCAAGGTGCTGTACTACGTCGATCTGCGCCAGCTGGGCGAGATTTCGAACGCCACCGGCATCGACCAGTTTTCGTCGCTGAACAAAAACTATACCTACGCCATGACCTGCGGAACGCTGGGCGGCCGCGCGATGGAGCTGGCGCAGATTGCGCAGGATACCAGCGACGCGCCCGAAATTAAGCGCCTGTACGTCTGGGCGACGCCTGAGGGCGATGTGGTTCAGGTGTTCTTCGGCGGCGACGAGCAGCTGGAGTCGGTCAATTATACGCTGGCTGACGGAAAATAAGCTCATCGATAAACAAAAAAGCGATTTCCTCTAAGAAGATGGAGGAAATCGCTTTTTCTTATTAGTTGAACAC
>CAYOTH010000002.1:0-24304 GCA_964406835.1 uncultured Oscillospiraceae bacterium | reverse complement strand
TCTGGAGGCCGAAGCCCGCGGCGAGCGTCTCGCCCTCGCCGCGGGCTTCGGCCTCCAGATCGGCGCGGGATTTGCGCAGATAGATGCAGTACATGGCTATGCTCCTTATGCTTCGTTCAGCCGGCGAAAGAGCTGCTCGAAAAGCGGGAGGAAGCGCGCGGCAATATCGCGGAACACGGCGTCCGCCTGCTTATCGCTGTAAATGTGGGAGGTGGCGTTGCGCGCATGGAGCAGATCGATCCAGCCCTGCTGATCATCGATGACGCCGGCGGCATAGGCCGTCTTCATGACGGACATGGGGCTGTTGATCTCGGCATAGCCCTGATCGATGAGGTATTCGCGGCAGCTCTTCCATGAGAGCTCTGCGGTGAACTCAAAGCGCTGGATGACGCCGTCGCGGAGCAGCTTGCCGGGCGTCTGCCGGTATTCCTCAACGCCCTCGCGCGTCCGCTCGATGGCCTGTCCGAACTGCATGAGCTTGTTTTGAACACTTTCCATGATAATCACTCCATCCCTTTGAATGTTGGCGAGGAACAGCGGCTCCATATCCTGCGATATGCTCACGACGTCGAACTCGAGCAGCGTGGGCAATTCGTCAATCCCCGATGTAAAGCGGCTGAACTGATCGTGGTTCAGCCCATAAACCGCTAGGTCAATATCGCTGCGCTCCTTATAATCCCCGCGGGCGCGGGAGCCGTAAAGCACGATCTTCTGCGCGCCGCAGGCCTCGCCGAGGGCGCGTATGCGATCGATGAGCGCGGCGCTCAGGCCGGTGTCCGTCATGAGAAAGCCTCCTTTGGCGGGTTGATTTGATTTCTTTATGAGGCGGCTTCGTCCTCGTCTGCACCCGATTCGGGGACAAGCTCCGGAGCCGGTGCGGCCATTGAAAGACTCTGCCTATATTGATCGGCCAGCGCGGTTTCGGTGAAGGGCGCGGTGGGATCGATCTGCTCGACCAGCGTCCTGAGCTCATCGATGGAGATGTTGAAGAACTCCTTGCGCAGATTGATTTTGTTCACGCGGCGATCATTGAGCGCCTTGTGGAGCTGGCTTTCGAGCGAAACAGCGTCCTCGCTGAAGATAAAACTGTGTACGTCGAACGGGAAGGGCACGCTGGCATTACTCAGCTCGTCGATACGTTCCTGCGGTTCGAGTCGGCGTGTCATGCCGACCTTGTAGACATTTTCGCCGAAGGAACCGATGTTGCTGATGACGTACACCGTGCCGGCCTTGCCGTTTTGCAGATTGATGATTTCTTCCTTCCGGCTTTCGACGCGGTTGAGCTGATCCTGAAGCTCTGCCAGGCGCGCCCGCAGCTGCTGCATTTCGGGAGATTCCTGAGCGATAGCCAGCTGTTCTTTGACACGCGTCATTTCCTGCGCGTATTTCTTTTCCTCGTTTTCAACCTGCTTGCGCTGCTGCTCGAGCTGTTTGCGTTCCTCGGCTTCCTGCCGCATTTGCTCGCGCAGGGCACGCTGCTCTTCCTTGATACGTTCCTGCTGCGTGTAGTATTCGTATTCGATTTTGACCGCTTCAATGTAGAGATACTCGATCTGACCGATGAATTTGCGCAGTGTCGGGGCGATGGTCTGATTGCCCTCGGACGCGAGCAGATAATATTGGCTGGTCATAGCTTTGACACGGTTAATGCTTTCATCCAGCTTACCGAATTTCAGATCGCGCAGAATGCTGTTTAATTCGGCGTTCAGTGCCAAAACCATGAGCTTGTATATGGCGGCATTGGCTTTGGTGGTGTATTGCGACTGATAGCTTTCTGTAACCTGATGGATGGTCTGCTCATTCTTTTTATAGAGCGTGCGCAGGCTTTTTACAGACAGGCATTTTAGATCGGGATTGAACTCCTCCAGATCGCCCAGCTGCGCTGTATGGACGTCATAGAGCGCAGTGTCTGTGATGGATTTTGCCATCTCAAAGGTGTTCAGCGCATATTTTACGCTGTCATAGAGCCGCTGGAGCTTTGAAATCCGTTTTTCAGCGGTGGAAATCTTTCGCGTCAGCGTGTCCTCCTGATCGTTCAGCTCTTGAATATGGCTGGTTTTGCAGACGATCAGCCTGTCCATTTCATCGAGCTGCTCGTGAAGTTCTGCGTCGCGCTTTTCCAGATTGAGGTGCGCCTGGGTGGTCGCTTCATTCATGGCCTGCTGGAGCAGTTCATCGGCGCGTTTGGCGCGCTCTTCGGTTTCCCTGGCTTTTTGCTCCAGATCGGCGATCATTTGCCTGCGCTGCTCCAGCGCTGCGCAATCGGTGCACAGGCCGCGCGCGTTCAGCTTCAGAAAGAGCCCCTTACGGCCGCATTTTGTACATTTTGCCATGTTATGGCCTCCTTTGGCATCGTTTTATGTCTCCCATCGAACAAGGCCGACGGCGCATACTGCCCTACCACTTTCGCACGGTCTGCACGACCTTGCCGTGCCTGACAGCGGGACAGAAAAAATCAATCGTAAAATCGATGTTATACTACGCATAACATCAGTTATTCCCTCTTGACAGAGGGAATAACCGTCTCCCCTTCATGACCGGATTCCTCTTCAACCGGGCGGCGCTTGTGGGCGAGCGGATCGTCCGTGCGGCCGAGAAGGTAATCGACGGAGCAGTCGAGATAGTCGGCGATACGGGCAAGTGTTTCAGCGCGCGGGAGGTATCCTGACGATTGCATGGTATAAAGTGCGTTTTTGTTCATGTCGCAGTCAGTCAGCATTTTACTGACAGATATCTTACTTTCTTTCAGTAAATGTTTGATGCGGTCAGCGGTGAAAACTGAATTGTACTCAGGCATTGCGATACCTCCAAATAAAAAATCTAAAGAAATTTAGAAAATACACTTGGCTTTCTAAAGAACTTGGGATATTATATAACCGTGGTTAAGGAAACCCCTTAAATAATACCACAGAACGGAGGACAAGGCAAATGCGGCGGGATGAAAAAAGGCGCCGCCAGCAGGACCAGCGAACCAAACTGATCATCCTGCTAACGGCGCTCATCAACCTGGTCACGGCGTTGATTAATCTGGTCAACAGGCTGGACAGGTGATGCCTTGGGCGGGGAAACCCGCCCAGCTCAAGGATACCACACCGCCGCATGGCCTGTCAATATATTTTCAAAGGAGGGCGGGAGGATGCTCGGAATCGTTTTAAGCGCCTTGAGCGCGGCACTGAGCCTGATTGTGATCGGGCTGATTATCTGGAGGTGGAAGGAATGAACATTGGAGACAACATCCGCAGGATCCGCATTGAGCGCGGAATGACTCAGGCCGAGCTGGCCGGTGCCGTCGGCGTGACGCAGGCCATGATTTGCAGCGTTGAGCGCGGCACGAAAGCCTGCGCCATGCAGCTGGGCGCGGAAATTGCGCGGGCGCTGGACTGCCCCGTGATGGCGCTCTACGGCGAAAAGACCCAGACGCCGGCGTGACGCCGCAAGCGGACAAGGCTGCAAGGCATAAGATGAAAAGCCCCTGACCGGGGCGGAAAGCGAGGAAACGATATGGCGCTGCTGTACAAGGTTGTGTGCAAATGGGGCACCGGCTATCTGGACGATTCCTGTCTCATCCGCGATGAGGCGACCCGCCAGCGCGAGCTGCGGGCGCTCTGGGCGGAGGCCGACCGCATCGCCGAGAACCACCGCGACGAGCTGTTCGACGAGAACGGCCGCTTGAAGAAGCACTATCAGAGCGCGGACGAGAACGCGCAGTATTTCGACCTGCGCGGCTGCGACGAGGTCGCCGAAAATGCGCCGCACTGAGGCACAGACTGCGGGCGGGATTCCCGCCCGGCAAGGGAGGACAAGCCATGAAGAGCTACACTGTGAGCTATTACAACAAGATCAATAATGCGACGATTCCCCGCACGATGACCATCAGCGCCGAATCGGCCAGGGCGGCGCGCGCCAAGTTCGACGCGGCGTACAAGGCCGCAAAGACCGGCTGCCATGCGTTCGGCATTGCGGTGCGGCTGGAGAAGGAGGCCACAGAGTGAAGGATTATCCCGCCGATCATCCGCACGCCACAGACAACGCCTTCCGTCGCTGCGGAATGCTGCGCGAGGGCGGATTTAACATGCTGGGGCGGCCAATACAAATCAAGCGTAGGCGCACGCGGACGTTTATGCGCTATGTGTGGACAGATTTTGTGAGTGTGAGAAAGGGGAAGAGGAATGGATAACGCCTTGATGACAACAATCCGGCCGGCGGACGAGACAACCGAAGCGTTCCTGCGCGAGTGCGCCATGATGGGCGAAATCAAGCGCCGTCGGGACGAGAACAACCAGCTGCGCCAGGAGATTGCGGCCAATACGGCCAGCATCAGGCGCATGCAGGCTGCACGGCAGGCGTCTTACCGGCGCCAGCTGGAAGCAGACAAGCGCTGGGGCGGGCGCATGGTGGCCGCTGTGCAGATGGCCTCGCTGTTTTTGAGCGGGGCGGGCGTGGCCGCGTTGATGGTGGCGTTGGCGATTATGGTGATGGGATGCTTTCCCGCTCGTTCCGATTGGCGACGTGCGATTTAAGCAAGCGGCTGGAGGGGTATCGGTATCTCAACCGCGATCTGGGCGCAGTACAGAGCGCGTGCCGGCGGCTGATTGAATACGCGGCGCAAAATGTGGACCGGGGGGCGCTGGAGCAGGTTCTGCGCCAGAGCCGCGATTACGCGCTGGGGCTGGAGCGCATCGCCGTGACGCGCAAAGAGGAAGAGGTCGTCATGCTGATGAGTGACGAGTGGCAGTTTGTGAGTGTCGTGCTGGATTCCCGGTGCGGCCTGTGCCTTAAAAGCGGCGCGGAGAGCCGGCAATGCCGCGTGCGCGCGCTGCTGCGCAAATATGTAGATGAACCCGACCCGGACACCCTGGGCTGCGGCTATGCGGGCTGCCAGCTCTCCAACGACGGCGAGAAGATCAACCGGCAGGAAAAAATATAGCCCCGCGGCCGCTGCAACGGCACACGGAGCAAAGGAAAAAGAACCAATGACAGTATAGCACACGGGAGGAGGAATTTCAATGATTATTGACGACATGAGCCTGGATGAGCTGTGTGAAATGGCCGATTTGATTTCGGATGCGCTCTATCTGGCGCGACGATATCCGATTGATGGGATGGATGAGGAGGCGTTGCGCCACCAGCTGCAGGACGTCGAAGGGCGGATTGATGCCATTGCCGCCGCGGATGCAGCTGAGCTGAAGTGCGCCTATGAGAGGGAGGCTATACTGTGAGCGTGTACAGGGCATATGCCAACGCGGCCGATTTATCCCGTGAGCAATGGCTGGAATACCGCAGGAGCGGCATCGGCGGTAGCGATGCCGGAGCGATTATGGGCGTCAGCCCCTACAAAAGTGCCTATGCTGTCTGGGCGGACAAGCTGGGTGTTCTTCCGCCCGTCGAGGACAATGAGCCCAGGCGGCAGGGCCGGGACCTTGAGGATTATGTGGCTCGGCGCTTCAGCGAGCAGACGAACCTGCGCGTGCGGCGCAACCATCAGATGCTATGCTCGGTTGCGCATCCTATGATGCTGGCCAACATTGACCGGCGGATCATCGGGCAGCGCGCCGGGCTCGAATGCAAGACCAGCCGTGATTTGCGTATGACGCGGTATAAAAACGGCGATTATCCGATGGAGTATTATGCGCAGTGCCTGCACTATTTGGCCGTGACCGGCTGGGATCGGTGGTACTTGGCCGTCCTGGTTTACGGGACAGGATTGCTGGTATATACCATTGAACGCAAGGACGTTGAGGACGATATAGAAGCGTTGATCAGCGCGGAGGAGGCGTTCTGGCGCGATTATGTGCAGCCGCGCCGGCAACCTGTTCCGGATTCACTGGAAGCGACCACCGCCGCGCTGAACGCCGTCTGGCGCCGCAGCGAGCCGGAGACGGCCATTGATGCGGACGAAGCGACAGATGCGCTCATTGACCGCCTGGCGGCGCTCCGGCGCGAAAGGAGCGCCATAGACCGCCAGATCGACGAGACCGAGAACCGCATCAAGGCGATCATGGGCACGGCGGAGGAGCTGCGCGGCACAGGCGCGCGCTGCGTGTGGAGGAGCGTCGCCTCGCGGCGGCTGGACAGGAAGCGGCTCGCTCAGGCCGGCCTTGACCTGCGCGATTACGAGACGGAGAGCATCACAAGACGATTCATGCTTAGAGAGGAGAACGAATAATGGGACGCTTTAACAGAAGCCAGGAAGCCCTGAGCGAGGCCGCATTTGACGCGGCGGGCGCCATTCAGGCGGTGAGCGCGACGATCGGCGCATTGCAGGGCGCGCCGGCGCTCCCGATGCCCGTGGTGACCGTGCCGGAGGGCAGCGGCAAATACTTCGTCTTTTCGGACGATCCGGAGGGCAACGGCACGCCGATCAACGCCTTCGACGCGGTGATACTGGCCGCGAAATACGTCAACGAGCGCTGGGCGGGCAAATACGGCGAGCCGGGCGCCGACAAAGCGCCTGTCTGCCAGAGCGAGGACGGCGTGAGCGGCTGGGATCGCGAGGGCTGCGAGTATGTGTGCAAAATCTGCCCCTACAACCGCGTCGGCTCGGGCGGCGGCGGCACAAAGGCCTGCCGGAACACGGCGCGGCTGACCGTGCTGGCCGAGGGCGAGCCGCTGCCCTGGCTGGTGAAGGTGCCCACGATGTCCGTGGCCAACCTGACCGGCTATATCGCCCGCTCGATCGTGCCGGCAGGGCTGACGCTCGACCGGGTTGTGACGCATTTTTCGATCCTGAAGGCGGTCAACTCGAACGGCGTGACCTATTCTCAGATCATGTTTGCGCCCTCGGGCAGGCTGGACGCGGAGAGCGCGAAGCTGATCGGCGCGCTGAGCGCGGGGATTGCCGAAACGAAAGCGATTGAAGGAGGAACGGACAATGGCTGAGCAGACGATCATGGAGGGCATCGATATGCCGCGCGCCGCCATGCAGCGGCGCATTGAAGAACTGTGCGGCGAGAGCTGCCGCGCCGAGGGCTATGCGCCCGTTAACTGGGCGGATCTGGACGTCATTGCCGCGGTGGCCATGGCTGCCCAGAACGGCGCGATGGACGACGCGCAGGGCATAAAATCGATCAAAATCGCGCTGTATTCGGGCGATGTGATTGAGATCATCCAGATTCCCGAGCTGCGCAATATCAAGATTAAGCGCATCAACAAGCGGGAAAAAATCGGCTAAAGTAAATGGAGGCGTGTGCATAATGGCTAAGAAGCGGCCGGGGATGATGATCTATTTTGCAGACTGGGACGGCGTTGCCGATCTTTTGACGCCGGAGCAGTTCAAGCGGCTGTTTTTGGCCGTCATGCACACCTCCATGGGCGAAGCGACTGAATCGCTGGACGACGACAAGGCGCTGGCGTTGGCCTATCGCCTGATCCAGGGCAAGATGGAGCGGGACGCCGAGAAATATGACGCGGTATGCGAAAGGCGTCGAGCGGCGGCGGGCAAGCGCTGGAGTCAAAAAAATGACCCGGCGCTCCAGCGGGATGAAATGCAAGAGAATGCAAATGATGCAAATGCATGTTTTGCAATGCAAACGATGCCAACTGTAACTGTAAACCCAACCGTAAACCCAACTGTAACTGTAAACCCAACTCTCTCTCCCCAACCCCTCTCTGCAAATGCACAGGCGCAGAGCGGTGACGCGGCGCCTGAGATGGAGACGGAGAGAGAGATTCCCCGGGAGAGAGATGTCTTGAAATATGCCAAGGAGGCGGGATACAGCGAGATTGACAAGGCTATGGCCAGACGCTTCATCGCAGCTCAGGCCGCGAAGGGCTGGAATGATTCAAATGGGCAGCCCATTCGGAACTGGCGGACATGGTTTGACGGTTGGCTGAGCAGGGAGCGCGCTGCGCCGGGCAGTGTAGCGGCCAAGCCCGTGCCGACGAGTATGCAGTACGGCCAGCGCAGCTATTCGGACGATGATATAGCGCGCCTGACAGACTTCATGGAAGGGGATGATCCGGATACGGGCTGAACAGATGGCGATGTTCGAGGGCGTGCGTCCCGCGCCGCCGGACAACCGCGCCAACAGGGGCATGGACTTTGAAGGCCGGCTTGAGGGCGTTCACGCGCGCTATGCCGCAACCGGCGCTGCCCGCGTGGACAAGCAGTATGTCAAGGCGCTGCCGGTGAAGAACGGCCAGTGGGCGAAGGTGATCGGGCGCTGCACGGTGGACTATACCGGCGTGATGCGCGGCGGCCGCATGGTGGCCTTTGATGCGAAGGACTGCCGAGGCGCGCCTTGCGCTCGACCGCCTCCAGCCGCATCAGCGGGACTATCTTCAGCAGGTGGCGCGCATGGGCGGCTGTGCGTTTGTGCTGGCGCGCTTTGAGGACAAGTGCGGCGAGAAGCAGGTTTACGCGATTCCGATTGCGGCGTGGTGTCTGGCCGAGGAGGCGCGCAGAACCGGAGAGCGCCGCGCAGCAGAGGGCTTTGAGGCCGCCGGCAGAGCCTCGATTGCCCTGGAAGCGCTGCCGGAGAAATGGCGGGTGAAGGATTATGACTGGCTCTCTGCCATCGATGGGCATTGATTCGCCCTGCATGAACTGCCTGAGAAGGAGCGTGGGCTGCCATGCGGACTGCGCCGAATACGCGCGCTACGGCGCTGAGCTGGCCGCGCGCCGGGAAAGGCGCGATGCTGTCCGCCGCCGCGACGGGATGATGCTCTGCGGCGTTAAGCGCAGCCTGAACGAACGCGACAAGGCGCGCTTTCTGCGCCGGATGCGCGGGAAACGCTGAGGAGAGGAGAAATATCATGGCTGAGAACACCATACAGCTCACCGAGCTGATTCGATCGCTCAGGCAATTGCAGGTTGAAACGGGCAGTCTGGCCTGCCTGGGCTGCGCAGGCAGCGATGGCCGCTGCTCAACCCGCGGCTGCGCGATCATCCGGCAGGCGATTTGTGCGCTGAGCACACAGGACAGGCGCGGACGCTGGCAGGAAGGCGAGTTTCCGCGCGTTTATCGATGCGAGGCGTGCGGCAGGTACACCGACTGGATTTCGCACGGGCAGCTGCCCCCGCCGCCCTTCTGCTGCTGGTGCGGTGCGCGGATGGACGGAGAGGCACGCCCAT
Source organism: uncultured Oscillospiraceae bacterium (assembly GCA_964406835.1). Taxonomy (GTDB): domain Bacteria; phylum Bacillota; class Clostridia; order Christensenellales; family Aristaeellaceae; genus Firm-10. The sequence continues at coordinate 15,231 of CAYOTH010000002.1, read as the reverse complement.
GACTGCGAAGGAGTATCTGTCCCAGGCGCGGCTGCTCGACAGCGCAATTGACACGCGGCTGGAGCGCATAACGCGGCTGCGCGCGCTGGTTTCCGGCCGCACTGCCCGCACGGACGGGATGCCGCGCGGCGAAAATGGTGCGGACTGGACGGACACCGTGATTAAAATCGCCGAGATGGAGCGCGCGCTCGACGCGGACATTGACCGGCTGATCGGCCTTAAGCGCGAGATTGCTTCTGTGATTGCCGCCGTGCCGGATGCGCGATACCGCACGCTGCTCGAATGCCGCTATCTGTGCGGCTGGAGCTGGCGGCGCATTGCGCGGGCGATGAATTATTCCGAGGATTGGACGCGCCACGCGCATGGCCGGGCCCTGCAGATGGTGCGCGTGCCGGAGGACTAAAACACAACTCGACACACCACGACACATTTTTTCTGGTATTCTGGTATCGTGGATTGGTGCGGCGGCGCGAGCCGCCGGGAATCGCCCGATCATTTTTGCAGGCGGGGGCAGGGCGAATGATATATCTGCATGGCTATGGACTGAATGGAGGAACTGCGATGAATCGGAAAATCCGACTGGTTGACGCGGACGATCTGGTTATCAGCCTGATCCGGCTGGATGACGCCGAGCTGCGCAGCGAACGCTGATCCTGACGCTGATCGATGAGGTCAACGCGGCGCCGAAGAGGGAATACGAGCAGCCGACCGAAGGCTGCTGGGAAACAATACATGGCCTCGACGGAATCTATTTCTGTTCAAGCTGCAAGTCCGCCCGCAGCGCGCGAAAGAGCCGTTACTGCCCGGACTGCGGCGCGCGGATGAGCGGCCTGTGATTTGGAGCCATTGCCGAGGGAGAAAGGGCGAAAAAAGAAAAGCCGGCGAGAACCGGCTTTGCGGGAGTTATTCGGGGTGCGACTCCTCAGGGGAGCGGGCGACGCGGATGGTGATTGTTCCGGCGGCTTCATCGACGAGCTTTTCGAGCTCCTTGGACGAGCCGTCCTCGTTGAGAAAGCCGGCCTTGCGGGCTTCGGCAGAGCCGAGGACGGCGCGGTAGGCCGTAATGTGGCCGTGGCCGCCCTTGATGGGAGAGAGCTTCACATAATCACCTCTTTCTGAATGTTTTCACGAGAAGAGCTATGAGGACGCCGATTAGCGCGATGCGGACGAGAATATCGACGACGTGAAGAAATTCTGTCATACGCTGGACAAAACCCGGAATGTATGTTATGATAATGGTGTGGGGAGAGGTCGTATCTCTCCCCACCGTCAGGGTTACTTGAGCAGCTCTTTAATGAGTCCTACAAGCTCCTTGACGATCGCCAAGATCAGAGCCGCGCGGTGGAGTTTGAAGTCATCTTCCGCGCGGCGTCTTTTTTTCCGGGTCATGCCGTTCACCTCCTTTCCCTTGATCTGTATATATTATATCATAGCTGGACAGCTATGTCAATAGGAAAAGAAGGAAAATTCAATATTTCTTTGCACGTCTAGAAGGGCGTGTTTTTTTGTACGCAGAAATGATGCAGGGCATCGGAAGGAGGTGAGCGCCATGCCTGCGAACAGGGATGCGGCAGGCCGCTTTGTCAAGGGCGTGAGCGGCAATCCAAGCGGCCGGAAGGCCGTGCCGGAGAATATCAGGATGGCGCTGACCGAGCTGGTGCCCGAGGCGATTGAGGTCAAGAAGCGGATATTGCGGGACAAGAGTGCATCGCTTGACCTTAAAAACCGCGTGGCCGACAGCATGCTCGACCGCGTTTACGGCAAGCCCGTGCCGGCGGCGGACACATCCGGCGGCGAGGCGCTGAAGAAGCTCGAGGATCTGCTGGGGAGCGTTGACGATGCAGCTCAGCCCTAAGCAGAAGGCCTTCTGGAACGCGCCCTTTCACCGATGGAACATCAAATCGGGCGCGACGCGCACCGGGAAGACTTACTTGGACTACTTCATGATCCCCCGGCGCATACTCGAGCGGCGCGGCGGGGAGGGGCTGATCGTGCTTATGGGCAACACGCGCGGCACGCTCCAGCGCAATGTGATCGACCCGATGATTGAGCTGTACGGCCCGCAGCTGGTGGAGCCGATCCGCTCGGACAACACAGCCGTGCTGTTCGGCGAGAAGGCCTACTGTCTGGGCGCGGACAACAAAAAGCACGTTGACCGGCTGCGCGGCGCATCCGTGAAATACTGCTATGGCGACGAGGTGGTGACCTGGTGCCCGGACGTATTCGAGATGCTCAAGAGCCGGCTGGACAAGAACTATTCGACATTCGACGGCACCTGCAACCCGGAGCACCCCGAGCACTGGTTCAAGAAATTCCTCGATTCCGACGCCGACATATTCCAGCAGACCTACTGCCTTGACGACAATCCCTTCCTGCCCGAATCCGTCCGTGACGCTCTGAAAAAGGAGTATCACGGCGTTTTTTATGAGCGCTATATCCTCGGGCAGTGGGCGGCGGCCGAGGGGCTGGTGTTCCCGTATTTCGGCGAGGAGCCGGAAAAATACCTGGCTGAGGAAACGCCGCCGCCCGAGCGCGTTGTCATCGGGATTGACTTTGGCGGGAACGGCTCAATGACCTGCATGACGGCGACGGGCTTTTACGGCGGCATGAGGCGGCTCATTGCGCTGGCGGAGGCGAGCCTGCCCGTGGGGGCGGCGGTTGACGCAACGGCGATCGCGCGCGTCTACACGGATTTTTACGCGGCGTGCGTGCGGCGCTTTGGCCGGGTGGATTACGTCTTTGGCGATTCCGCATCGCCGACGATGATCAACACGCTCATTTCGGAGGCGCGCTCTCAGGGCCAGCCCTGGCGGATGATCGGCCCCTGCCGGAAGAACCCGATCAGCCAGCGCCCGGCGGCGATTGACCGGCTGCTGAGTACCGGCCGGCTCACGATTGCGCCGGAATGCAGAAACCTCATACGGGCGCTGACGCAGCTGCGCTGGGACAAGGACAGGCCGAACGTGCCCGAGGACAGAAACGATGGCAACATCAACGACGTATACGACAGCTTTTGCTATTCATGGCTGAGCTTCAGCGACAGGATTGAGAGGCTATCATGCTGACAGACGAGCAGAAGGACACGATCGGCATGGCGCTTACGCCGCTTTACCAGCAGCTGGAGCGCGATGTGATCGGCGACTGCGTGCGGCGGCTCGCCCAAACCGGCCGCCTGACCGAAACGGCCGAAATCATGGCCGACGCGCTGCGGACGAAGGGCTATTCGCCCGCGGAGATCCGCCGCGAGATCATGCGCGCCATCCATGCGGACGCAGCGCTCCAGCGCGAAATTGCGGAGAACACGCGCGCCTACAAGCGGCTTGTCCGGCGGGAAATTGCGCGCGTGAACGCCGAGGCCGAGGTGCAGAGCGCGGCGCTCTGGGAGAAGGCGGGCAATCTCGCCTTTCACGAAGATCTTTCCACATGGCAGGGCGGCGCGAAGCCCGTGCGCGATTCGGCATTCGCCGACATGATCGCGGCCATGAAGAAGGCGGCGGGCGGCGAGCTGAAGAACCTGACGAAAACGATGGGCTTCCGCCTGATGGACGGCAGCCTGACGCGCGCGGGGCAGCTCTACACGCAGGTGATGAACCGCGCGCTTGTGAAGCTGACCAGCGGCGCGTTCAGCTGGCGCCAATGCGTGAAGGACGTTTGCCGCGAGCTGGGCAGAAGCGGCCTGCGCACGGTGGATTACGCCACAGGCGCGGCGCGGCAGATCGACACGGCGGCGTTCAATGCGCTGCGCACCGCCTCGGCACAGCTCTCCGCGGAGATCACCATGCACAACGTGGAGACGACGGAGACGGCGCTGGTGGAGGTGTCCGCGCACTGGGGCGCGCGCGAGGGCGAGGGCCATGCCAATCACGCCGGCTGGCAGGGAAAGATTTACTCTGTGCGTGGCTCGACGGCGAAATACCCGAACCTCGAGGAGGCAACTGGCTACCCGAGCGACCCGCGCGGCCTGTGCGGCTACAACTGCCGGCACACGTTTTATCCCTTCTGGGAGGGGATCAGCGAGCCGACAGAGTTTCCGGCCGAGCCCGCGCCGGTGACGGTGAACGGGAAGGAATACAGCTATTACCAGGCGACGCAGGAGCAGCGGCGGCGGGAGCGAGAGATCCGCGCGATGAAGCGGGAGGCCAACGCCCTCGAGGCGGCCGGCGAGACTGACGCGGCGCAGGAGCTGCGCGCGGGCATACGCGGCAAGACGCTGGAATACAGGCAGTTTTCCAAGGACGCGGGCATCCGGGCGAAGGACGAGCGGCTGGGGGTGTGCGAGGGGACGGGGGATATTCCCGGCATTGAAACCCTGAAAAAGCGCGCGCAGGCAGTCTCCAAGCCCCGGTCAGCAAGCAGCAGCTATCCCGAGTTGCATTTCAGCGTGGATGGAGGTATAATATCAACAGAGGACGCCGAGCAAAAGCTCCGCGAATACATAAAAACGGACTCCGTTAATAAGACGGTCAATCCGGAAAAGCAGAGCAGGCATATTCGCGAATCTGAAGGGTATATCGCAGGGAGAAGCTACATTTTCGGCAATTTGGAAACGGCGCAAGAGTTGATTGAAAAGTATCACGGAACAGGTGTCCCACAGCTGTCCAGAAAAGGCAGTTGGAACAACAAAGAGTTCGTTGCGGCGGATTATGTAATTGGCGTTGACATCGACGAAAAAACTAAAGATGAAACACCGGTAAGCCAATTCTATATTCACTATAGCAAAACCGGAGCGCATATTGTGCCGACAAAAAGAAAGGGGTGAGCGGATATGATTGATTTGCAGGATTTCCATGGCAAAAACATTTGTATTACTTTTGACGATGGGGATACATTGATCGGCAAAGCTGTGTACTATACATCAGCGCTTAATGATCCGGATGGGCGTGCTAATTTGTCGATCGAGAGTGATAAAGCTATCGGTTGTCTAATTGCCGCTTACGCAGACGAAATCGCAGACATAAAGGTCATTGCGCGCGAATCCTCTTGCTGACGAAATCAGCAAGATATGGCTGGAGAGGATGAAATTGAAATGACACATTTAAGACTTCAAGATCCGCCAAGAGCCATCAAAGAAGAAGATAAGCTGGTACATGAATATTTGGATCAGTTTACAGATGATGACGAGATTGAGACCAACGAAGTATATAATTATGTTTTCTCTCATGCGTCGCAAAAATTGAAGGCGTACATGAAGATGATCGAGAAGACGCTTGAGGACGCCAAGCGCCGCGGCGCGAGGGTGTAGGCTATGTCGGGCAGGTGATTGTGCTCAACCGGGATATGTGGACGAGCACGAAGGCCATGGATGCGTTCGTGCAGGATCAGTCGGCACGCGGCGAGCATATACAGGCGCGGCACGCCGATTCGATCATCACGCACGAATACGGCCATTTGCTCCACAACAGCTGCGCGCTGAAGAGAGCGGGCTATACCGGCCAAGGCGCTATGACCAAACAGCAGATTGCGCGGTTTGTTCTGGAGAAGGAAAAAATAGCAGATGAGGTGCAGCTGCTTATCAAAAATTCTGGGCTGAGTGTAGACAGCGAGCGAGCCAATGATGATCCTTCAGAATTTATCGCTGAAGCCGTATCAGACTATTACAGTGGCAGGAGAACAAAGGTCTCCAAGCTTGTTGTAGACTATTTGAAGGGGAGATTCGAGTAATGTCATATGTTAATCGTCTTTCATTTGCCAGCGGCTATTATCACATCGATATGGACGGCATCATTACGATCCGCAAGGAGATGCCGCACGACATGAAGGTGCGCTTCTGGCAGATATGGCGCGAGTTTCGGAAGAAGATCCTCGAAAACGAGAGGGCGGGGATTTATTCCTCTGAGTATCCAATGATTCCGATTGAGGACGAGGATCCAAATGCCTGGCAGTATGAGGATTGGCTGGATGAAGAGGAATAGGCGGGAAACAAAAAATGGCGGTTGACATTTCGGACGCGATCGCATATAATAAAGGTGCAGAAGGGAAACCTTGCTGTATACCCGCGCAACCGAACGAAAGTTTAAGCGATATGTGCTATCGCCGGACGCGGGGCCGCTGAAAAGCGGCTTTTCTTTTACAGGGGGGAAAAGGCGAATGAACATTTTTGTTTATTCGGATGAGTCCGGCGTTTTTGATGTGGCTCATAACAGGTTTTTTGTATTTGGCGGGATTATGTTTTTAGATGCAGAAAGTCGCGACGTTTGTGCACGAAAATATGTAAAGGCTGAAAATGATGTCAAAGCGCATGATGGAATCCCCGCAGAGGAAGAAGCAAAAGCGTCACGCGTGAGCAATGCGAGCAAGGGCAAGCTCTTTCGTGCGCTGAATAATCAAATCAGATTCGGCGTTGTTATTGATGAAACGAAGATATTGCCGCGGATATGGAAATCGAAGAAGGATAAGCAGCGCTATCTTGACTATGCCTATAAGATTGCAGTTAAACGCTGCTTTGAACATCTGATAGCCGACGGACGTATAAAGAAAGAAGAAGTCAGGAATGTATCCTTTTTTGTAGATGAGCATACGACAGCGACGAATGGATGCTATGAGTTGCGTGAATCGCTGGAAGAAGAATTTAAGAACGGAATGTATAGTCCAGCGTGGGATGTATTCCATCCTCCGATTTTCCCCAATGTGCAGGGGCTGAAATTGAAATGGTGCAATTCGAGCACAATGACGCTTGTGAGGGCAGCGGACATTATAGCTAACAAGATATATCATAACGCAATGATAAATGAAGAGTATCAGGCGTGCGATGAGGATTTGTTTGTTATAAGATTGCCCTGATGCTTGGAAATAGAGCAATAAAGCTGAACCGCTTCACTGATGTGGGGCGGTTTTTTCATACCCAAACTACTTCGGGACAGGCGGCGAGACAGCACGCCGGGTCGGCTTTATCCTTTACCGACTGAGCTGTGGCGGGTGTGTGGTTGCATACCGCGTGCCCTAACGGCTCTTTTCCTGTTTTTTCGGCATTCAGGCCGCTCCAGTACGGGGCGGCCTTTTGCATACCCATTTTGCCCGGCAAGGCGGAAAACTGCCGTAAGGAGGGATTGACCCATGACCAGAGACCAGGTGAAGGCATTGCTCCCTGATGGGACGGACGACGCGGTTGTGACTGCGCTGCTCGATGCAATGCATGCGGAGATCACGCCGTTCAAGGACGCGGCGAAGAAGGCGACCGACGAGCTGGCTGCCAAGGCGGCCGAGATGGCCGAGGTGAGCAGGACTGCCGCGACCGCACAGGAGAAGGCGCAGGCCTATGAAGCGCTTCAGGCGCGCTATGAAAAGGACATGGCCGAGGCCAATGCCCGCGCCGAGCAGATCGCCTTTGATGGAGCGATTGACGGCGCACTTCGGGACAGCGGGGCGCGGAACCTGAAGGCGGCGCGTGCGCTGCTCGATCTGGACGCGCTCAAAGCCAGCAAGAACCGAGACGCCGACCTCAGGGCGGCGATCGACAGCATGAAGGCGGCGGAGGACACGGCGTTTCTCTTTGGCGCTGCGCCGACGGGCGAGCACGTCAATATCGGCGCGGACATGGGGCGCACGCCGCCGGCCATGAGCGGCGTGGAAGCGAAATTCATGGCACGCAACCCCAACATCAAAATCGACTAATCAATTGGGAGGGACACACAGATGGCACATAACGGTCAGGAACGATATTCCAAGCTGGTGCTGGCCAAGCTGCGCGCGAGCGCCGTGCTGAAGGACGGCGTGGTGTTCAGCACCGACTACGAGGGCGACCCCAAGGCGGGCGCGGTGAAGATCCCCGTGCGCGACACCGAGGTGGCCGTGAGCGACTACGACAAGGCGGACGGCCTGGCGGGCAAAACCGGCACGACGATCTACGAGACCCTGCTCATCAACAAGGACAAGGCCGTGAACGAAATCATTGACGGCTACGACGCGGAGGCTGTGCCCGATGGCATCGTTGCCGAGCGGCTCGACTCTGCGGGCTATGCGCTGGCCATGCAGCTGGACAGCGACGGCGCGGCTGCGCTGCTGGCGGGCGGCACGGCGGAAAACGAGGCGCAGCTGACCAAGGACAACGCCTACGCGGCGGTGGTTGATCTGCGCACGATGCTCTCGAAGGCCAACGTGCCCATGCAGGGCCGCTATATGCTGGCCACGCCCGACTTTATGGCGCTGCTGCTCCGGTGCGAGGAGTTTGTGCGCGCGAGCGCGCTGGGCGACGCGACCGTGCAGAGCGGCATGATCGGCAAGATCGCCGGATTCGACGTGTACGAATACAACAGCGCCACGCCCAATCTGCAGGCCATCGCCGGCCATCCGAAATACGCCGCGCGCGTGAACGAGTTCTCCGTGCCGGTGCATTTGCAGTCCCTGAGCGGCTCCGGCGAATACATCGGCGCGAGCGCCGTGCAGGGCCGCATGGTGTACGCCCACAAGGTGCTGCGCGCTCAGGCTGTCATTGCGCTCTATGCGCCCGGCCACCTGAACGTGACCGCTGCGGCCAGCGACAGCGGCAAGACCGTGCTGACCGTAACCGGCGCCGAGACGAGCGGCACGACGCTCAAATACACCGTGAACCCGGCTGTGAACGTGCCCGTGGGCGACGCCTATGCCGGAGGCACGGCGCTGACCAGCGGCACGACCAAGATTGCCGCCGCTGCGGGCGACATGATCGAGGTGGCCGAAATCAGCAGCGGCAAGGTGGTTAAGGCGGGCTATCATGTGATGAAGCCGGCCGAAATCGGCGGCTGATTTACGTTTGTGGACGGGGCGTCTGCTTTAAGGCGTGATATTCTCTCAAAGAGTGTCTATTATATCGGCTGCACACTCTTTCCCCCTGCCCCCGTCCTCACTCATCGTGAGGACGGGGGAACTCTTTGCAGGGCTGCCGCCCTGCACTGGCATGAGCCTGTATGGAACGCCCCTGCGGCGATGAGGTGATACGATGACGATTGGCTATGATGACTATGAGGCGCTCTGCCCGAACCGGCTGACAGAGGACGAATTTGAGAGTCTGCTGCCCAGCGCCAGCGCGTACATGGACGTTGTGACGCACAACCGCTGGCAGACCGCCGAGGGCTGGAAGCGCACGCGCGCCGTGCAGGCGCTCTTTGCCGTCATCAACGAAATGGCGGCGGCGCAGAGCATATCGAACGGCAAGGGCGCGCGCCTTCAGAGCGTGAGCAACGACGGCTATTCCGAAAGCTATGCGGCGGACACGAACGGAACGGCGCTCCGCCGCGCGGCGCATGAATGGCTGAGCGGCACGGGGCTGGTGAGCGCGCTGTGAGCCTGTTTAACGACACCGTGACCGTATACCGCTGCACGAACGGCACATGGATGAGGGCGGCTGTGCTCCATGGCGTGCAGCTGCGCCAGCGCATTGAGCGCACGAACGACAACGGCAGGAGCACATTCAAGACCGTGACCAGCTTGACCATTCCGGCGGGCATTGCGCACGGCATTACGGCGGACGGCAGCACCGCGCTCGTGCCGGGCGACGCGCCCGAGGTGACCGCCGAAATGCCGATCAAGCGCATCCGTGCGGAAAATCCGGGCTTTTGCATTGTAAACGCGATGACCGACAGCACGCACAGAGCCCATCTGCCGCATTGGCGGGTGATTGCCACATGAGCCGGATCGACTGGAATGGCAACCCGCGGGCGCGCTTTGACGCGGCTCAGCGCTTTGCGGACAGCGAGGTGCTCAGGCGCTGCACGCCTTATGTGCCCAAGGACACCGGCGAGCTGATCCGCAACGGCCTGCGCGAGACCAAACTCGGCAGCGGCGAGGTGATCTACAAGACGCCCTACGCGCGCAGATGGTACCACGAGCCGGCGCGCTTTGACGGCCGCCCCATGCGCGGCAATTACTGGTTCGAGCGGATGCTGAATAACGGCGGGCGCGACGCGATCCGGCGCGGCATTGCGCAGATTCTGGGGAGGAGCAGAGGATGAAAAGCGTTGTTGACGCCGTGGCCGAATGGCTGAGCGGCAACCCCTATCTGACGACCGTGCCCACGACGGACGCGCTGAAATGCGGCATTGAGGCAGCAGGGCTGTTCAAGGCGCCGGAGGCCGTGCGCAATGACTATGTGGACGGCACATACAGCGCGACGGAACACTATCTGTTTACGCTGCGCCGCGAGAGCCTGACAGAGGACGACCGGCAGGACACGGAGCGCCGCCTTGAGGCGCTTGTCGGCTGGATTGACGCGCAGATGCGCGCGGGCGAGCTGCCAAAGCTGGAGGGCGGGCGCAGCTACTATATGATCGGCGTGGACGGCACGTTTTCCATGCCGGCAGAGACGGACACAGATCAGATTTGGGAACTGTCGCTGGCCGTGAGCTACGACAGGACATTGGAGGAGGAATAGAAAATGGCTAAAGTTATACGGCATCAGATTGCCGACTACCTGAACACCACGCCAGGCAGCGATGCCACCTACGGCCTGATGGGCACGGGCTACACCGCGCTGGACGAGAACCCGAGCGCCAAGGTGGACAACACCGCCTATGTGAGCGACAAGGCGAGCAGCGCCACGATCACCGGCTATGAGAACAGCTTCAAATTCGACTCTCAGCTGATCTCGGACGATGCGACCATCGCCTATCTCTACGGCATTGGCCGCGACCAGAAGACCGGCAGCGACGCGGAGACCGACTACATCCGCGTGGATCTCTTCAGCACGGCGGTATCGGGCGCATACAAGGCACGCAAATTCCGCGTGGCCGTGGAGATCAGCTCGATCAGCGGCGCGGGCAACGAGATTGTGAAGGTGTCCGGTAGCCTGCATCAGATTGGCGATGCGGTTCAGGGCACGTTCAACCCGACGACCAAGACCTTCACCGCGGATACCTGATGATTTTGAAAGCCCGCCGGTTCATGCGGCCGACGGGCTTTTTGAGCCATCAGGAGGAGGGAGAAACACATGGCGATCAGCATCGGGAAAGACGCGCCGCGCATTGAGATTGGCGGCAAAGCCTATGCGCTGCGCATTGAGATTGGCGGCAAAGCCTATGCGCTGCGCATGAGCGACCACGACATACTGCGGCTGTGCCGCGAGGCGCAGCGGCGCGCGCTGAACATCCACATCAGCGCGGAGGACGAGGCGCTGGCCTTTCTGACATGGGCGGCGAGCCGGCTGGACGATATGCTGGGCGGCGGCGCGTGAGATATTCGGCGACGCGCCGGTTGACCTGGCCGGCATGATCGGCCTGTACAGCGCCATTGCCGCGGAACGGAGCCGGGCGCACCGGCAGTACATCAGGGACAGATACGGAGTGTAAGAGATGGAACAGACGATGATTGAGGCCTATCTGGCCGAGCGGGGATACCGCACATCGGCGCGCGCCTACGAGATCATCCGCGACTGCGACGACTGGTATCGCGCCCGCGAGACGGCGCATCACCGGCGCGTGAACGTCAATGGCTGCGCTTACACCGTGCCGCGCATCGGCTTTGCCCGCCGCCTGGCCGGCGACGACGCGAACCTGTGCGAGCTGATCGAGATCAATGGCGGCGGCGACAATGCGGCGCAGTTTGAGCGTGTGAAGGCCGTGCTGGCGGACAACCGCTTTGAATGCGAATACCGCAGACAGCTCGAACTCACGGCGGCTGAGGGCACGGCGGCGGCCTACGTCTGGCTGGAAGACGCCGACGCCTATACGGACGGCACGCTGCGCGGCGGGCGCATCCGCATCGCCTATGTGGACGCGCTGGGATTTTTTCCACTGACTGTGGAAAACGGCGCGGTGACCGAGGCGGCCTTTGCGGGCGAACGCTTCATCGGCGGCAGAACCGAATACACCGTGACGATCTGCCGCCGGACAAACGGCCTTTACAGCTATGACACGGCGCGCCTCGATCAGAGCGGGCGGGAGATCCCCGGCAGCCGGCGCGTTTATGCGCTGGGCGATGTGAAGCCGTTCAGCGTGCTGCGCACCGCCAATGTGAACACATTCGACGATATGCAGGGCTACGGCTTTCCGAAATTGTACGATCAGATTCCGCTGCTCAGCGCGCTGGATATGGCGTTTGAAGGCCTGAACAGCGACATTGAGAGCAGCGAGAAGCTGACGCTCATCAATGAGCGGCTGTGCCAGTTTGACGAGAGCGGGCGGCCGATCATGCCCAACGAGCAGATGAAGCGCCGCTTTGTCATGCTGGGCGAGAAGCTGCCCGACGAGAACGACGTGATTCACGACATCTCTCCGGCCATCCGCATTGACGCCTTTCGGGCGACGATCGAGCTGATTCTCCAGCTGCTCGGCCAGAATTTCGGCTTTGGCACAAAGAAATACGCGCTGGACGGCGCGAGCCAGGCCGTTGTGACCGCGACGCAGTATATCGGCGAGCGGCTATATAGGCGGCCTTGTGCGCGCGATATTGTGGTTCGACAACACCTATGGCGGCGCACGCTGGGATCTGGATACGCCGGTGCTGGTGGAGTTCGACGACAGCTACATCACCAGCCGGAGCGAGCAGATTGAATCGATGCGCGCTGACGTATTGAGCGGCATCGGCGGCGTGTATGTGCGCGCCCAGTATCTGATGATGCGCTACAACCTCGACGAAAAAGAGGCGATGAAATGGGCGGCGCTGCCGGATGCGGACGCGCCGGACGAGGTGATCGACTGATGGAACGCTTTACGCTGATGAAGAGCGATTTTCCAACCGAATGGCAGGGCTATCCCCTCGATGCGGATTTTCACACCGTACTGACCATCATCGCCGCGCTGAACGATCCCGAGCTGAGCGGCGGCGAGAAGCTCATGATTGCGCGCAGGCGGCTCTTTCCGGCCGATCAGCCGCCGAGCGAGCGCGTCATGGAGGCGTTTATCTGGCTGGAGGGCTGCGGGACGCCCCGCGAACGGGGTGAATCGGGCGCGGCGCGGGATTTTGACTTTGAGCAGGACGCGCGGGAGATCTACGCCTCGTTTCGGCAGGTGTACGGAATCGACCTCATGAAGCCGATGCACTGGTGGGCGTTCTCCGCGCTGTTGGAGGGCGTGACCGCCGTGCCCTGCGCGCTGCGCGAGAAGATTGCCCTGCGCCACATGGACGACAGCCGCGCCGAGACGGACGCGGCGATCGAGCGGGCAAAGCGCGGCGCCGCCATCGAGGATGCGGTCAGCCTGACCGAGCGGGCGCGGGACGAGGAGCTGCGCCGCCGCCTGAGGGAGGGGCTGCCGTTTGACGACCTGCTGCCGCAGCCCATTGAGGAGGACGAGCCATGAGCGACGGAACACTGAAATTTGACACGCGGATTGACATGAGCGGCTTTGAAAGCGGGCTTAATGAAGTTGAGAGCCGGACGGCGCGCGTGGGCGACATCATCAAGGGCACGCGGATTGACATGAGCGGCTTTGAAAGCGGGCTTAATGAAATTGAAAGCCGGATGGCGCGCGTGGGCGACATCATCAAGGACACGCAGTTTGACACGAGCGGCTTTGAAAGCGGGCTCAATAAAATTGAGAGCCGGACGACGCGCGTGGGCGATATCATCAAGGGCACGCTGGGCGCGGGCGCTTTGAAGGCGGCTGCCGGGCGCGTGATTGACTTTGGCAAAAAGGCGATCAGCCTGGCCAGCGATCTGGACGAGGTTCAGAATGTGGTTGACGTGACGTTCGGCGAGGCGGAGCACAAGATCGAGGCCTTTGCCGAGACGGCCTCCCAGCAGTTCGGCCTGACCGAGATCCAGGTGAAGCAGTTCAGCGGCACATTCGGCGCGATGGTCAAGAGCATGGGCCTGAGCGAGAGCGCCGCCGCCGATCTGGCGCTCGACATGACCGCGCTGACCGCCGACATGGCCTCGTTCTACAACCTCGATCACGAGACGGCCTTTGAGAAGCTGCGCGCCGGCCTCAGCGGCGAGACGGAGCCGCTCAAGGCGCTGGGCATCAACATGAGCGTTGCCAATCTGGAGGCGTTCGCGCTGGCCGAGGGCATTGAGACTGCCTATGACGAGATGACCGAGGCGGAGAAGGTTCAGCTGCGCTACAACTACATCATGGACGCGACGAGCGACTCTCAGGGCGACTTTGCGCGCACATCGGACGGCTTTGCCAATCAGCTGCGCCTTTTATCCAACAACATCGACTCTCTGGCCGCCAACATCGGCGCGGCGCTGCTGCCTGCGGCGACGGCTGGATTGCAGGCGATCAACAGCCTGTTTGACGGCGGCGGGAGCAATCAGACGCTCGAGGAGATCCGCAGCATTGCCGACGCGATCACCGGCGAGAACGGCCTGACGGCGCAGATCGACGACATCCGGCAGAACTACGCCGAAACGAGCATCAATCTGCGCGTGAACTACGGCAAGGCGAACACGCTGCTGGACGAATACGACGCGCTTTTGCAAAAATACATGGCCGGCGGCGAATACACCGGCGCGAACCTTAAAATCGGCATGGACAGCGCCGAAATCGAGAAGCTGCAAAGCGATCTGCGCGCGCTCAATTACGAGATCAGCGACGAGAGCGGCGTGTTCGGCGAGAGCACGCTCGCGGCTGTGCGCGCCTTTCAGGAGGCCTCCAATCTGAGCGTTGACGGCATTGCCGGCGTGCAGACGCAGGCCGCGCTGATTGCGCAGACGACCGAGGATCTTCAGGACATGGCGGCGCAGCTGGTGGCGCTCTATCCGGAGCTGGAGCAGTACGTCGGCGAGAACGGCCTGTTTACGCAGGAGATCGAACAGGTGCAGGTGCTCATCGACAAATATGACGAGCTGGCGCGCATGAAGGCCTATGAGGCCATGCTGGGCGACACGGCGAACGCCTATTACGCCGCCGAGATGCAATATGAAACGCTGGCGGCCAGGCAGCAGGCTGCGGCAGAGGGCTATGAGGAAGCCGCGCAGAAGATGCAGAGCCTGCAAACGCTTTCTGAAACGCTCGATGCGGCGGGCGATTCCATGAACTTTGCGGACGAAGGCGAAATGTACCGGGCGCGCGCCGAGGCGATCAACGCCTATATCGACGCTGTGGGCAGTCTGGAGGGCGTTGATCTCGAAAGCATCGATCTGGCGGGCATCACCGATTCGGACGGCCTGATTCAATACGCCGAGGGCAGCGAGCAGGCGCTGAACGATCTGTTCTATCAGATCCGGCAGTTTGCCCTTCAGGGACAGCTGAGCGAAACCGAGACGCAGCTCAAGGACATTCAATCAACGGCGTGGTGATACTGGGCGACTGCTTTGCCCACTACATCAGGTTCTACCACGTCCTGTTCAACGGCGACGGCGCGAACCCGCCCCTTCAG
>CAYOTH010000001.1:0-32993 GCA_964406835.1 uncultured Oscillospiraceae bacterium | reverse complement strand
GAATCCACCAGCAGCAGCACGCCGCTGACGGTCTTCAGCACGCGCTCAACTTCACCGGAGAAATCCGCGTGGCCAGGGGTATCGACAATATTGATCTTGGTATTGCCGTAATGAACCGCAGTATTTTTGGAAAGGATTGTGATGCCGCGCTCACGCTCCAGATCGTTGGAGTCCATGACGCGGTCGGCCACCTGCTGGTTGGCGCGGAACACGCCGCCCTGCTTGAGCATCTCGTCAACCAGCGTGGTCTTGCCGTGGTCAACGTGCGCAATAATCGCTATATTTCTAAGGTCTTCTCTCTTCAAAGTCAAGGACTCCTTCGCCTATATAGAATGTCTCAATATCTTTATTATTTTAGCGGCGATCCCTGCTCACTGTCAAGCCTATGCGTGTTAGCATCACGTTTTTTTGACGCCCCGAACAGAATTCAAAGGCAAATCGTCCGCCCGGAACGCAGAAGGCAAATCATCGTTTCGCGAACCGGACGCCCTGAAAGCGCCTTGAGCGCGCGCTCATAGAGCCGAAGCTGAGGCTCGTAGCGCTTTTTAAGTTCCGCTTCGTCGTCGGTATGATCGGTTTTATAATCGAGCAGCACCCATTCGCCGTCCTCGATAAAGCAGCAGTCAATCGAGCCCTGTACCAAAACGCTTTCGTCGCTGTCGATTTCAAGCGCCTCCCGCGCGCTCATCTTAAAGGTAAACATCCACTCGCGGTGCAATTCCTCCTGCTGCTTCTGCGCCCGCAGCATACGCGAGCCCGGTCCTTCCGTAAAAAAGACAGCCAGCCAACGCGGACGAATAACCTCGCGCATGGCCTGCGTCAGCGCGCCGCTGGAAACCATCTCATTGAGCTGGCGCACGATTTCAGCATGCAGCGCCTCGCCCGTCTTCTGGGAAAGCGCGGCCAGATCCAGCTTCTGAAGCGCCGTGTGCGTCGCCGTGCCGCGTTCCGCGCCGGTCATACCCGCAGGTTCATCGGCCAAAAAGGCCGGCCGCTCGATCAGCTCAGGCGGATGCACCCCGCCTTCCAGCTCGCGTTTCAACCCGGAAGCGGTCAGCTTGCGGGGAATCATCACGTCTTCTGCATAGGGATAGCGCCAGCAATAGGCCGCCAGCAACGCCTCGTCCGGCTCGGAAGCCGTCGCCTCGTCAAACAGCTGCACAGCGCTGCGCGACTCCTCGGCTTCCTCGGCCGAAATCGCCGAACGCGTCAGCATACGCACAGTTACGCGCGGCCCTTCCTCGGAAACCACCGCGCTGCCGCCCAGTTCCTCGCCGCCCGGCATGCTCATAACCGCCGGCAAAATGACATCCAGCCAGCTGCCCGGCGTCATGGGCGTTTTAATGCTCATCGCGCTCTTTTTAAGCTGCCAGCCCATCTGCGCGCAGCTACCCGTCAGGATCAGGCGATCCCGGGCGCGCGTAAGCAGCACATAGAGTATGCGCATTTCCTCGGCCATGTTTTCCGAAAGCTGCTTTTGCGCCACCGCCAGACGGGGCAAAACATCGCGCCGCGAAACCAGCCGGTTATCCACATGGCGCAGCCCGACGCCCATATCCCGGTGCGAAAGCATTTCAGAGCGGGAAGCGCGGGTATTAAACGGGCGGCCCAGCAGCAGGCCAAACACCACCGGGAATTCCAACCCCTTGCTCTTATGGACGGTCATAATCCGCACAACGTCGTCATTCTCGCCCAGAACATGCGCCTCGCCCATGTCCTCACGCGAAGCACTCATCTGCTCCAAATACATCAAAAAGCCGGTCAGCCCGCCGGTCTGCGCCGCCTCATAGGCCGCGGCCCGGTCACAGAGGATATCCAGATTGGCCTGCCTCTGCGCGCCGCCGGGCATGGCGCCCACGCAGGCATACAATCCGGAGTCCCGCATCACATCGAATATAAACGCCGAAAGCGGCATCGCCCGGGATTGGGAACGCCACGCATCCATGCGAATCAATAAGGCACGCAATCGCCCGGCCAATTCATCCGTTTCCTGCGCCGCGTAATGAAAAACGGCGTCGCAATAGCCACCCGACGGATGACGAACGCGCAGCCGGGAAAGCTCCTCGCTGCTCAGACCCACCGCCGGAGAGCGCAGCACAGCCATCCACTCCACATCGCGCCGCCGGTTTTCAATCAGGCGCAGAAGCGCCACGGCCACACGCACCTCAACCACATCCAGATAACCGCCAGAAACATCGGCATAAGCCGGTATGCCCTCGCGCTTGAGGA
Organism: uncultured Oscillospiraceae bacterium; assembly: GCA_964406835.1. Taxonomy (GTDB): domain Bacteria; phylum Bacillota; class Clostridia; order Christensenellales; family Aristaeellaceae; genus Firm-10. Next base: position 30,764 of record CAYOTH010000001.1, on the reverse strand, counting down.
CAGCCATAATCTGCGCGGCCACATCGCGCGCCTGCCGGGTCAGTATGACAAAATCGCGGTACTGAAGCGGCCTGAAGGCCCCGGCCTTGACATCATAAGTCGGCGTTCCCAGCAATTCACGAATACGGCGCGCCGCAATCAGCGCCTCCACTTCGGCATCCTTCATATCCAGAATCAGCCGCGCCGCTTCGCTCTCCTCGGCCGGCTCCTCGCTGGCCTCCCCGTCCGCGTCCCGCCCGATCAGCGTCAGCTCAACCGGCGCATCCTCGCCCTCGTAGGCCGCACCACAATGCAAAAAGGCGCACTCATCATAGAGGATTTCACTCTCGCCGCCGCGCATGGCCCGCGCAAACACCGAATTGGTGAACGAAAGGATATTCCCTCGCGACCTGAAATTGCTGTTGAGCAGCAGAAGACGGCCGCCCTCGCCCCGGGCATAGCGCTCATAGCGGCTCTGAAACAGCGTCGGCTCGGCGCTTCGGAAGCGGTAAATGCTCTGCTTGACATCGCCCACAAAAAACAGATTGTCCTCCCGGGCAATGCGCGTTAATATGGCCTCCTGAATATCGGAGACATCCTGATATTCGTCGATGAAAATATGCGTATAGCGCTCGCGCAGCGCCTGAACCACGCCCTCGTCCTCCAGCGCCTTGAGCGTGCGCCGTTCCAAATCGCCAAACGTCAAAAGCGCGCGCTCGTCCTTCAAGCGCGTGTATTCTTCCTCCAGCTGCGTGATAATCTCCCGTAGCGCGCGCACCTCGGCAGCCGACGCCGGCAAATCCTCCCGCGCGCCCTCCAGCGCCAGGGGAAGCCGATCCCCGGCCTTAGCCACCAGCTTTTTGAACTTTTCGCGCAGCTCGCGATAGGCCTGCGCCTGAGGATCCTCTGCCGCTCCCTTGATCGTGGCCAGGCGCGCGAAGGAAGGCTTCGAAAGCGCCTGATACAGCTCTTCATAGCCCATGTCCAGCATGGCGTCGATCAAATGACAGTCTGCCTCAGCCGCCTTGAGATAGGGCGCAAGAAACTCGTCGTTTCGGCACAGCGCATAGCCCTCGTCCGCCAGCGCCGCCGCATCCCTCAAAACGCTCCGGGCGCTTTCCAGCAGCACAGGCGACCAGATGTCCTCGCCGAGCTCCAGCCGGGCAATGGCCTGATCCAGCCACATCTGCGGATCCGGACGATCCATCACAAACGTATGCAGCTTAAAGGCCAGCTCGCGCACCTGATCGATCGTGCGATTTTCCGCCAAAGCCCGCCAGTCCTCGCTTTCCCCGGCATAAACGGCGTTCATGGCCATGTCCATGGCTTTATCGCGCAAGAGCGCTGCCTCCGCCGAATCGGCCACGCGAAAGGCCGGATCCACCCCGGCGTGCTGAAAATACTCGCGCAGCACGTCAATACAAAACGAGTGAATGGTGCTGATGCCGGCATACTCCGCCGCTTCGGCCTGAGAACGATATTTGGCGTCGGTTCGAGCCGCCTCGGTCAGCTTTTTAATCAGCGCCGAGCGCATATCTGACGCTGCAGCGCGCGTAAAGGTCACGATCAGCATATTGCCGATATCCGCCCCCTCGTCAATCAGCCGCCGCACTCTTTCAACCAGCACCGTGGTCTTGCCTGATCCGGCCGCCGCCGCCAAAAGCAGATTCTGTCCCCGCTCATTCAATGCGCTGAGCTGCTCCTGCGTCCACTGCATCGCTTTTCCCGTCCCTTCGCCCCGTCAATGTTTTTATATTATACCACAGCGCCCATAAGGCGGTCAATCGCGCCCAAATCGAATAAAAAAACGCCCCGAAAGCCATTCGGAGCGTGAAATAACTCATTTTTTAGAACAGAATAGAAAGCCCTATAAGGTTCCCCCTTAGATTAAATATAGTATACGGCCAAAGTCGCGATTTGTCAAGCATTTCGGAGAAAAACAGAGCTTTTTTTTGCAGCGTCCTGGCCACCTGAATAAAAGGATAATGGCCTGCTGCTCCTCAGCTTGCCATTTAGGCCTTTTTTTATTATACTGATAAATCGACTGACCCCGAACAGCTAAAAAAGGAGTGAATTTCATGAGTCAGATCGAACTGAGGCAGGTGTGCAAGTCCTTTACCTTGCACAAACGGCAGAAAGGACTGCTCGGCGCACTGCGCGGAGCCTTCACGCGGAATGTGGAAACCGTTCATGCGGTCAACAACGTCTCCTTCAACGTGGAAGAAGGCGAACTGGTCGGTTACATTGGCCCCAACGGCGCCGGAAAATCCACCACCATCAAAATGATGAGCGGCATTCTCGTGCCTGATTCGGGCAGCGTCACCGTCATGGGGAGCGTCCCCTGGCGCGAGCGTGTGAGCCACGTTTCAAACATCGGCGTGGTCTTCGGCCAGCGAAGCCAGCTGTGGTGGGATACGCCGGTCATCGATTCCTTCGAGCTGCTGCGCGATATCTACCGCGTTTCCAGCACCGACTACCAACGCCGCCTGGACGACCTGACGGCGCTGCTGGATGCCTCCGCGCTGCTGAACACGCCGGTTCACCAGCTCAGTCTGGGACAGCGCATGAAATGCGAATTGATCGGCGCGCTGCTGCACGGCCCGCGTATTCTCTTCCTGGACGAGCCGACCATCGGCCTGGACGCCGTGACCAAGCTCGCTCTTCGCTCCTTTCTCATCGACTTGAACCGGCACGAGGGTGTCACCATGCTACTCACCACGCACGACATGGATGACATCGAAGCGCTGTGCAGCCGCGTCATGGTCATCGGAAAAGGTCATCTGCTCTTCTCAAGCGACATGAACGCCCTGCGCGCCCAATATGCACCCCACCGCATCATCCGCGCGCGGCTGGCCGCTGATATCGACTCGCTCGCCCTGCCCGGCGCACAATCGGTTTCGCTCAATGGGCGCGACGCCGTCATCACCTTCCTGCCTGCCGAAACGCCAGCCGAGACGATGATCGCCCGGCTGGCTTCCGCCTGTCCTCTGGCCGATCTGACCGTTGAAGCGCCCGATGTGGAGCACCTGGTCGCCGATATGTACGCCCGCCTGGGCATGACCCGCTGAAGGGAGGTCCTGCCAATGAAAGCCTGCTTTGCACTGTTTCGCCAGCAGCTGCTCTCGCGCCTTCAATACCGCGCGTCCTACTGGAGCTCGCTGGCCACCAGCATCTTCTGGGCCTACACTCATGCGGCGATTCTCGTGGCCTTCTACCGCTTGCAGGAACCGCCGCGCTGACGCTCACACAGGCCATAGCCATGAACTGGATCCGTGAAATCGCCTCCAATATGCTGCCCGGCTTCGGCATCGATTCCAGCGTCTGGAGTAAAATCTGCAAGGGCGAGGTAGCCTATGATCTGGTGCACCCCATGGACATTTACGCCAACTGGTATTCCAGCGCGCTGGCGGTCAAGCTGGCGCCCTGCCTGCTCAACGCCCTGCCCATCACGCTGGTGGCACTGCTGACGCCCGGCTCCCTGGGACTGACGATAACCGCTTTGCTTCTGTGCGGGGCTTTTGACGCTGATCACCGGGCTGTTCTTCTCCTGCGCGGTCATTTGCCTGAGCTACGCCGCCTACATGGATGTCAGCGTCGGCCCGTCGCTGGCCAATGTGCTGATGCTCATTTCGCAGGTTCTAGCCGGTTCGGTTCTGCCGCTTCAGCTCTGGCCGGACAAAATGCAGCGCTTTCTGGCCTGGCAGCCCTTTGCCGGGCTGATGGATCTGCCGCTGCGCTTTATGGTCGGCTCGGCCACGCTGAGCGAGCTTCCGCGCGTTTTGCTGCTTCAGGCCTTTTGGGGCGCGGTGATTTTCCTGCTCGGCCGGTTCTGGATCCGACGCAACCTTCGCCGTCCGATTGTGCAGGGAGGCTGAGTTCGATGAAAAAACCGTTTCGTCAAACAACCCTCGGGCTATACTTTGGCTACATGCGCATCCACATGCGCCAGCAGCTTCAGTACAAGGGCTGGATATTCATGCTCCTGCCCTCGCTGGTCTACGTCGTGACCGATCCGCTGGACGCCCTGCTGATGCTGGGCCGCTTTGGCTCGCTGGGCGAATGGACGGCCGCCCGCATCCTGCTCATCTACGGAATGGCGGTGCTCTGCTATGGCTTATCCGAGCTTCTTGGACGCGGCTTCGTCATGTTCCCCTACTACATCCGCGACGGCGCGTTTGACCGCGTGCTGCTTCGTCCCCGCTCGACCTTCCTTCAAGCCCTCACGCTCACCTTTACCATCACGCGCCTAAACCGCGTAGCCGGCGGCGCGCTGCTGGTCATCGTCACGCTAGCCCTTCAGGGCGTTCGCCTGACGCTGTTCAAGGCACTGGTGCTTCTGGGCGGCGTTGTGGGCGGCATCATGACCTATGTGGGCATCTTCGTCATTCAGTCGGTCATTTCGCTGTTCACCATCGCGCCGATTGAGCTGAAGATCTTCACTAACGGCAGCTATCAGGTGGCCAAAGTGCCGCCCCATGCCCTGCCGGATTGGCTGAGGCACTCTTTTACCTTCCTCTTCCCGATGTTCATGTTCACCTACTATCCTGCGGCTGGAACGAACCGGCCTGGATCGGCTGCCTGGCGCTGCCGGTCTGCGGCGCGTTCTTTGCCGCAACGCTGCTTCTGTGGCGTCTGGGCGTCAGGCACTACAAAAGCACCGGCTCCTAAGCCCCTCCTCAAACAAAAACCTCTCTGCCAAGCCGCCCAAGGCTTGCAGAGAGGTTTTCTTCTTATCATGGCTGTATCGCCTCGCCCGGCGCATCGCTGGCCCCGGCAACGGGCTTGATCTCATTCAGTCGGCCAATGGCAATGTAGCGCGCGTTTTCAAAGGCATAGGCGCAGGTCGAGAGCGTAACCAGCCGATCGCCCGGTTCAATCTCCACCGAAGTCTCGAAATTCGATTTGGCGCGCGCCTCGCTGACGAACGCCGCCAGATCCTCGGCATCGCTGATGGCGATGTCGTAGCAATGATCGTCCTTCGAGGTCAGATACCCTGCAAACAACTCGAGCAGATAGCGCTTTTCGCCCGTCACGATCAGCATATAGGGGTGGCTGTCGAAATACGTCTGCTCGGCATAAAACGTAATAGCCTTGAACATGCTGCCATTGCGCATATGATGCCCATAAATCAGCGTGTTCGGGTCCAGAAACCCGGCCAGATTGCGGTAATCGATAAACAGCGTACCGCAGGCGTTGTTCTCGCCATTAAACAGCCGATGCAGATAATAATTGTTGTCCTCGCCCTGAACGACCGGATAATCGATGAGCGTGCCGGGCGCATACAGCCAGCAGGCATAATCCTCGTTCATTTCCGTAAGTGCCTGCGCGTCAATCTGCCCCAACCAGCGCCCGGCCGCCAGGCGCGTTTCCTCAAGACATTCGTCCTGCGTCTTCGCCTCAAGGCGCTCCAGATACGCGCGCCCCAACTCGTTTTCGGAAACCGCCTCAAAGGCCTCCTCGAGCGTAGGCGTCGGCAGGGCATCCGGCGCGGGCGTCGCCGTCGGCTCAGGCGAAGACAGCGTCTGCTCGTCCATCGGCTCGGCCAAAACAGCGATCAGCCACACGCGCGCCAAACGGCGATACTCGGCCAAATCGGCCCGATGCGCGGCCAACTCCTCCTCGGTCAGTTCTTCGGCCGCCTGCTTTTCGGCAGCCTGCGTCGTCCCAGCCGCCGCCGCAAAGAGCGCCTCGACCAAAAGCGCGTCGCTCTCCTCCGGCGTCATCTCAGCCAGCGCTCGCCCAGCAGATGCAACCGCCAGAAGCGCCGCCAGCATCAGCGCACAATATCGTTTCATAGTCACCTCGCGCCGCGCAGGGAATCATAAAACGCGTTCCCGGCGGCATATTCGCGTGTTTTATAGACAATCACGGCGGCGATCACGGCCAAAATCAGCCCAAGCAGCGCTATCAGCCACCGTCCCCTATGTTTTTTCTTCATGCTTCACCTCAAAAAAGAACCGGGAAGGCGAACTGCCCTCCCGGTAAAATGTGTCAGGCCTTGCGGGCGCGTCGATTCAGCACGAAAGCCGCCGCGAGTGCCAGCAGCACAGCCGCCGCCAGCGCACCCCACACAGGCAGGCTGAACCAGTCGCCGGTCTGCGGCGTATCGTCCACGGGAATTTCCTCGACGAGGAACGTCCACGGCACAGTGCCTTCGCGGCCCATATAGGCATTGCCCAGCTCATGCGGCACGGTAAGCGTCGCCGTCAGCTCGACGGAGCCGTCCTTCTTGAACGTACCAAGCAGGGTATTTTCGGCGAGGCCGTCCTGTTCGCTGGCCGCACCCTCGAAGATCTCCGAGGAGCCGGATTTCACGTTCAGCTTCAGCTGGCTGAGGAAATCGCGGTCGGCCTCGGTCACCGGCTCAGCACGCAGATAAATACGCACCTGCTTGCCGGTCTTGTTGCTCACGGTGATCTTCTGCTCGATCACATCGCCGGGCAGAACATCCTTGAAGTTGGCAAAAAGATCACTGTCGGATTGCATACTGCCGGGCAGGAAGACGAATTTCTCCGCGCCGCCCTCATAGCGCACCGCCGCATCCTCGGCCAGCGCGCTGGAGCACAGCAGTCCAAGCGCCACCAGGAGCACGCCGCATACTTTCAAAAACTGTTTCATATGAACGCCTCCTTTACTTTTCGCCCTCATCGCTGCCTGCGCTGATTTTAACGCCCCACGTCTTTTCAACAACATCGGCCGGTTCAGCCTGCACAGACTGCGCATGAATATCCACGGAGAGGGAATAACCCTCGGGCGCCTTGCCCGGTTTCGGCGCGCAGTCGGTGAACAGGACGGCCGTACTCTTGCCCGCCGGAACCGGCTCGGTGTAGTAGTAGAAGCCATCGTTATACAGCTTCCACTTGCTGTCGCCAGCAGTCCAAGTGTAGTCGGTTATTACTTTAGGCGCATCCTTATAGACGTTGCCGCTTGCATCCTTCCACGTCACGACCACCTTCACGCGGATATACGCATCGACATTGCCGGTGTTCTTGATGGCCACGTTCTTCTTGACGTTGTCTTTAATCTCTTCGACAACCTCCGGCGGAACGCTGGCCGGAACGAAGGTGTTCTTGACCTCGCCGGTCGTGTCGATCAGATAAGCAACCGTGCCGCCGATGGCCGCAAACATCACCAGCAGCAAACTTACGGCCAGCAGGATTATCTTCTTATTGTTGCGTTTCATCCTCGCTCACCTCCGTCAGTTGGTCGCCGCAGTGGGATTCTTCACAATCCCACCGCTCGTGAACACGTTGTCAGTGTTCGTATTGCCGTCCAGCCACTTGTCTTCCGTGCGGATGTTTTTGAACTTCACGGTATTATCGCCGCCGGCAGTTATCGGTTTCGTCTGCGTTTTACCGCCCTCTGGCGTATACCGCCACGACCAGTTGGTGTCCTCGGTCACGGTATACTCGCCGATCGGCAGATCCTTGATCGTCACGGAGCCGTTGCCGACGATAATCACTTCGTTCGTGTAGCCGTTCGGGCCGGTAATCTCGAACAGGAAGCTCTGGCCGGGGTCAGCCTCCACGCCTTTCGCCTCCTTTTGGATCGTCAGGTCGGCGAACTTGTTGATGACGTGCAGCAGGAACGTACTTTCCACAGTACCCCACTCGCAGCCGGTCACAGAGCAGCCCGCATGCGCGAAGGTCGTGCTGCTGGTGACGTCGGCCGTGCCGATTTCCACAGTAACCTTCACCGGGACATACGTCGTAGAAGTAACCTTGCCATCATCAACGCCGCTCGTCGTGGTGTAGGCCAGATTCAGATTGGGCGCTTGGCCGATCATGGTGACACCTGTACCTGTGCTGAGCGTATCGCCGTGCTTCCACTGGGTTGCAGTGGAATTATAGTTGGCGGCAGCATAGGTCGTCTCCGTCTTGTCGCTCACATATTTCGTGCCATTAATCGCACTCATGTAGTCCACGGTGTTGTCCTTGAACGTCAAAGCAGGCTTGAAGACGTAGATGTTCTGCGTCGCGCTGTTGGTCTTGCCGTTCATATCGTTCGCCGTGCCACCACTAGTTCCCACAGTGCTGCCATCCGTCTTCGGCTTCACGGTCACACCGCCTACAGTATAGGTTCCGTCCGCAGTGGCATCAAAGTCCGCGGGACTCGTCGTGGTTGTAATGGTTCCATCAATATCAACGTACGCCTTCTGCCAGTCTGCCAGCTTGTTGGGGTCGGTAATGTCAATATCACCGCACTTGATCATAACACCCGTCTTCAGGTCAGCCTCACTCGGAACCTTCGTCAGGTACACATTCTTATCCTCGGCCGTCACGTTCACGTCCTTAATCGGCACGTTGACCGTCGGGCGGGGGAAGGTCTTCACCGGTTCGGTGGCGTTTTTGTTTTCATACACGCCCGCGCTGGTGTTGGTGTAAACATCGTTGCCGCCAAGGAAGCCATCCTTGGCCTTGACGTTGAACTTAATCACCAGCTTGTGGCCCTTATACCCAGTGACCCCGCCATCCTTCTTTACCTCAGCAACGTAGTTCTTCGCAAAGTCGAAGCCGGTCACGTCAACCTTACCATTTGGGGCATCAACAGTCGCCGTTGCGCCCATGGCATCAACGTTCTTCTTCCAAGTGTACTCATCGCCGCTCTTGCCCGTGCAGGCATAGGTTTCAAGCGTGATATTCTCGGCTGTCGCACCCTCGGGCAGCGTGAACTGCGGCGCGATGATGTCCTTAATCACCGTTTCCGAACCCAGCGTGGTGGAAGAACTACCGCTCTCTATCTGGTCAGCAATCTGCTGGAAGATGTTGTTCAGCGAACCGGCATCCGAAGCAGAGAGATAGTAGCTGGGAGACTGGGGCGTGCCCTTGTTATTGGAAATCTGCTGGCAAACGTAGTTACCCTTGTCCGCCTCAGAACTGGTAGTAGTGCTGCCCGCCTTTGTCGCATCCGCACCGCTGAAAATACCAATGGTGTAAACCGTCGCGCCATAGCTATCTCGCGCTTTGTTGGCATTGGTAATCGCATTTCCCGCAACAGTTGAATTATAGATTGAACTATTGCCTGTCGGGATACCATCTGTAAAGACAACCACGACGCGATTGCGAGTTTCATTTGCCGGAATCGGATTATTTTCAAATATCTTGTTTGCCATATCCAGACCATGATCGGTCTGCGTACCGCCCTGGGCAGTCAAAGCATTCAGCGCCGTGATAACATTGGTCTTTCCCGTATCCGTTTTCATGCTCTGAAATGCATTCTTATAGGCATTCACAATGTTTTCACTGCCATACTGTACACCAAGCATGGAATTACCCTGCGGATAATAATAATTATACTTATTATTAACTAGATAATTAGGGTTATACGCAGCTCCTTCGCTAATTGTACATCCAGTCAAAACCTCAGTATTTTCATACGTTGTTGTGTTTGAGGCAAATCCAACAACAGCAATGCGATGATCAACGTCATCCGTTGTGCCTATTTTTCCATCTGCCCCTTCTGCTTTTTTAGCAACAGAATCTGCAAAGTTCTTTGCCGCAGACATCAGCACATCCAAACGCTTACCGCCGCCAGAGGAACTGACCGTTCGCGAATACAACTTCACTGTAGTAAAGGGATTATCCTTACCCGTAGATGTACCAATAGTTTCAGTCTTACCATTCAAAGTATACGTATAAGTATAGACCGTGTTGCTGTCATCTGCATTAGGCGTATAAAGCGGGGCATGTTTTTTAAATTCGTCCGAATCTATCGGTTTTTCATTATTTCCATAAATCTTGTCTTGGCTTCCATCAGCAAATGTATATGTATATGTATAAGAACCCCCCCCCCATTCCTCTTGCCGAGTAACAGTTACCTTCTTATATTCGCCGTCAACAAATTCATAGAGGTTATCCTTATAGTAATAGTAGCAATCGCTAGTTACCTGCCGATTCCGATATTTATAGTTCACATAATCGGTGCCGAGTTCTTTATACGTCGTTGTCTTCGTCACATTAACCGACACATACGAACCATCAGACAACTTATACCACAGATTAGCATCTCCGCCATTATGACGCTTGCTGTAGAGGTTACTGTTCTTTATATCATTTCCACTATACTCTTTAAAGCTGACCGTGCCCATATCGTTCGCCATCGATCCCGACTGGTCCAGCACGAGAATGATGTCGGTGGGAACGTCCTGGCTCACGGACGAAATCACCTTCGAACCGGTGGCATAGGCCTCCAGCGTGATGGTGTAGTCTTTGGTTGCGTCATTATAGACAGCTGTCTTGTTGACGACCATGCCGTCATTGCCGCCTTCCGCCGCCAGCGCGGGCGCAGCCGGCATGGAAGCCAGCAGCGCCAGGCACAGCAGCACGGACAAAAATTTGACTCTTTTCATACTCTGCCTCCTCAACCCTCGACGGGCGCGCCAAAGGGCGCCACATTGGTATAATTGACGGTGGGCACATAGATTTCGCTTTCAACAATCGGGTCGGATTCCTCGAACACGACCGGCGGCTGCGGCTCGGGCATCAGCGCGTCAAACTTGGCGTTGATGGCGATCAGCTCGTCCTCGGTCAGCGCGTCGATTTCCTCCTCCGTCGCCTCATTGGCCACCAGCTCCAGCTCCTCCAGCGTCTCGCAGGCCATGATGCGCTCGTACAAGCTCTTCACATGGCACGCGCAGGCGCAGGTTTCGCCGGTGCAGTCCTCGCCGGTACAGCCTTCCGCATGGGTGAACGGCTCGGCCGTCGGCTCAAGGGTCGGCTCCTCAGTCGGCTCGGCGGTGGGTTCCTCGGTGGGTTCGGGGGTGGATTCGGCAGTCGGGGCGGGGGTGGCGGCTTCGATATAGAGGAAGTCAGCACGGATATAGCCCACAGCCTCGCCATATTCCACCTTGAACCAGAGCGTGCCGTCCACGTCCTCCGCAGCGAGCACGGTCACGGTTTCGCCCTTGACGCCGGTGCGCGCGACGATGTCGCTCTCGGTGGTGGCGGCGGCGCGGATGTTGACCTTGTCGCCGGTCACGATGGCGGTGCGGCCCGCAATGGCGGTGTAGTCAGTTTCGGCGGGCTGGCTGGTCGCGTCCTTGACAGCGGCGCGCGCCACGGCCTTGCTCATGTTGGCATAGCCGACGATGGTCTTGTCGTCCAGCTTGTATTCCAGCTCGCGGACGGCGCGGCCCTGATTGCCCTCGATGGTGTAGACCTTCTCCGCGTCAACGCGCGCCACGATGCCGACGTGGCCGGGCTCGTTGGTTTCGCCGGTGATGTCGAAGAAGATCAGGTCGCCGGGCGCGGGGACATAGGTGTCCTCGTCGTCCTCATAGATGGCGATGCGCTCCAGCGCGGCGCGCCAGTTGGCGCAGTTGGCCTCGCGCGGGAAATCGGCCTCGGGGATGTTGGCGTAGTTCAGGCAGAAGGAGACGAACATGCCGCACCATTCGGCATAGCTGCTGCCGTACCACGCGCCGTAACGAGTGTAGCCGTGCAGCTTGCCCGCGGCGTCGATCTTATAGGAAGTTTCGCTCTCGTGATAGCCGATCTGCGTTTCGGCGATAGCGAGCAGGTCAGCCGCCCAGTCGCCGGTCAGCTCGACGGAACACACCGTCGCGGCAAAATCCTCGCCGCTCATGCGCTCGGCCACGGGCAGCTCAAGCGCCACATCGACCGACACGCCCAGCGCATCCACGACGTGCGCGCTCAGGCGCTGCGTTCTGGCCGCTGAAGCAGGCGCGGCAATCCAGCCCAAGTCGCCCGCGGTGTCCAGGTCGAGCGTTTCGCTGGAAAGCACAACATCGCCCTGCGCACTGGCCAGAGTCACGCGATAAGGCGTAACGCCGCCGGTCACGCACAGCGTGAGGTTAATCATATCCTTTTCACCGGCCAGCACGGACGCGCGGTCAGCGCTCAGCGTCGCGGTCAGCACATCAGGCGTGGCCGTGGGCTCCTCGGTCGGAACCTCAGTCGGAACTTCAGTCGGAACCTCAGTCGGAACTTCAGTCGGAACTTCGGTCGGAACCTCAGTCACGTTGGCAGTCGCCGTGGCTTCGGCAGTCGCGGTGGCCGTAGCAGTAGCAGTAGCAGTAGCCGTCGCGGTCGCCGTAGCAGTAGCCGTCGCTGTGGCAGTCGCCTCGATGGTCGCGGCGGGGGTGTCAGACGGCGCGGCCTCGGTGCTGTCGGCAGTCGCGGCAGGGGTATCAGTCGGGGCTTCGCTCTGGGTCACGGCAGGCGTGGCCTCGGGCGCGGGGGTGGGCGTAAAGACGTCCTGCGACTCGGCGAAAGCGAACGGGCAAGCCGTCATCGCCATCACAGCACTGAGCAGTATCGCGAGAATTTTACGTTTCATGTCCGTTCCCCCTTATTACTTGGTTTCCGGCCAGCCCTGCGCGTCAAAGACGGTTTCGCCGTTGTTGCGGCTCTGGACGGACTGAGCGGAGACGACGATATTCGCCTTGCAATTCATGTATTCGTTGCCCATGTCGGCATCGAAGGTGACGACCTTGAACAGCGGCGCGGTCTTTTCGCCGGGCTTGAGGGCGGTGTTGTAATAGTAGTAATCGCCCTTCTTCGTCCAGGCCTCGGTGTTGATGTCCAGCGCCATGACGCCCGTGTCCATCGGCTTGCCGTCCGCGCTGAGGATGCTCATTTCGAGCGAAATGCGCGCGTAGAAATCGGTCGTGCCGGTGTTTTCGATATAAACGACCTTGTCCACGAGCTGGCCGGGCATCACGCCGGAAACGCCGTCCTTCGGGAAGGGCAGGCCGCCTGTCGTCTCTTCGTGCATGGTCATATCTAACTTACCGGTGGTGATCACGTTATAGGCCGTTTCTTCGGCACTGAAATAGGCCAGCGTTCCGGCGGCGGTCAGCGCCACACAGCACACGAGGATGGCCAGCAGGAAGATCTTACGCTTAGTCATGGTTGGGTCGTCTCCTTTCAAAATACCGTTATAGGAAGGCCTCTTGGGGCCAAGGTTGCTTTTGTTGCGGCCTTCAATCAGGCCATACGGGGAGATTCCACGTTTCGCCGAATATCCCCGTATGGCCTGCCTCTCAAAATGAGGGGCAGGCCGGGAATCTTACTAAGAATGAGATTAAATTACTGCCAGTTGGTCACAGCGCCGCCCCCCCAGGGGTTGTACTGATTGCCAAGAGCCTCGTTGATGGCAGCGGAAGCATTGTCGAAGCCGGCAGCCTGAACAGCCACAGCATAGACCGGGCACTTCACTTCGTTCCAGTTCCAATCCTTGTCCAGAGTCAGCGCCGAACCAAAGGCATAGTAATCTCCATCAGCATAGTCGAAGGTCTTGTCCAGATAGACACCGTCGAGCAGACGCTCGGTTATCCCACCAGCAGCCACGGCGGTCTTGTAGTCAGCAAAGTAAACGTTGTAAGCGATGCCTTCAATGGTGGTCTCGAAGTAGTTCCACTTGCCGTTGCTCTGCTTCCAAATCCAGTCCTTACCATCGGTGCTGACAGCCTTGCCGTCCACCATCTTGGTGCCGAAGTTGAAGTGCAGCGTATTCTTACCCGCATTGAAGGTGTCATAGCCGTCATCCAGCGCGGAGGGAATGGCGAAGTAGGCGCGGATGTAAGCGGCCTCGGAGCCGGTGTTCTCCACGGTAACAACCTTGTCAACATAGTTCTTGGCCTTGGGCAGACCAAGCTCGTCCTTCTCGCCCTGCGCGGAGCCGACGATCGGGTAGAGCTTCTTGTTCTGATTGAAGTCAACCAGAACGACCTTTCCTTCCTTCTCGCCGCGCTCCTTCTCGATCAGGTCAATCGTCACGTTGCCGACCGCAAAGGTGTTGGTCGCGTTATCCGTATCCGTGAAGTACGCCAGAGAACCGCCGACCGCCAGGATGGCCACCATGGCGAGGGACATCGCAAGAACGAGGATCTTCTTCTTAGTCATGAGAGTTACTTCCTTTCCCTTGGGGTGTTATTCAATTCTCTACACCCGCCGCTCCTCTCGCGGGGATGTGGGAACCGGGGGATTAATCTTTGACCTTGTTCCAAGCGTCAACCGCGTCCGTCATGTTCGCATGCTGAATGGCGTAAGCGGTGTACTTCAGTTCAGGCACTTTGTCGGCGGCAGGCATAACAATAACATTCTCGCCCGTCGAGCCAGCCTTGAGCAGATCATCCTTAACCGTCACAAAACCATTGACATAGGCCGCGTTGGTGCTGTCAGCGTTCAGCTCTTCGCCCTTCAGCAGATACCAAGATTGATCAATGTTACTAGTAAAAACCGTACGATACCAGACGTTCGCCGGAATAGTAGTGCCATTACCCTGAGTCCAACCATTAGCAACGGTTAGAGTCGAAGTGTAGGTCAGGTAATTCGAAGGATTATTGTTTTCCTCGAACTTAACAAACAGATAGCAATCTTCACTGTTGGCCTTCACAGTCACGATGGGGTTCTTCGCATACTTGTTGCCCGGAATCAGCTTGGCGTTCCAGTCCTCGACACGCCCCAACGAACCATCTTGATTCTCGATGTCCGTACCATCCGGTTTCTTCGTCTCATACAGATCAATGTCAATATTACCCACCGTAAAGGTGTTCTTCACTTCACCCGTCTTATCCGTCAGCCACGCGATCGTGCCGCCGACAGAGGCCACCGCGACAACCAGCACCAGCGCCAGCACGGGCAGCACACGCTTCATCGTCTTCTTCACGGTCCGTACCTCCTGTCAATAATCAATATAAAGCCGGGGCTAGGCGGTGAGACTTTGCCCCGGCAGGGAAAACGGAAGCCGATCGAAGCCCGCCTCCGTGTTCCTTCGATGTGGTGTGGGCTTAGGCGTAAACCCCGGGGTTACTTATATGCATCCCAGGCAGCCGTAGCATCCTTGAAGCCGTCAGCCTGAATGGCGTGCGCGGTGATATTGATGCTTAAATCAGAAATGGTCGCAAGCTGCTTGCTCGTGATGCATCCCGGAACCTTGATCTGATCAAAGAGCGCTTCCAGCTTCACGTCGGTGCTCGGCGCAGCAACAATGTCCTTGTACCAGAACTCGTAGGTGCGAGTATTCTCGGTATCGTCATAGGTATTCGACTTCAACACCCACTGGTTCGAATCATAGCCAAGAACAACATCCGTCAGCTTAATGGCGGGAGTCTCTTTGGCCAAAGCTGTGAAAATCGCATCCAGTTCTTTCTTCTTGTTGACCGTAACGACCAGCTTGATATACGACGCATCGCTGCCCTGCTTAACGGTCACAGTAGGATCCTTATCGTAATCATGACCAGGATACAGGTGATAGCTGTTTTCCTTCACACGATCAGCATTCTCGCCAGTCAGCGCCTTACCGTCATTGCCAACTTTCGCCTCATCCAGAGTAATCGCAACCTTACCGACGGTAAAGGTGTTCTGAACCTCAGCGGTGCTCGTCAGGTAGGCCACGGTCGCGCCGATGCTGATGCTCACCAGCAGCACGGCACAGGCGGCCATCGCCAGAATCTTGCGGGTCTTCTTCATGATCTTGTCCTCCTTCTCCCTCTTCGGGTCATCGGAAAAAATTATGCAATGCCGTTCTTGGCCTTACATCAGTCCTTGGGGGCGTCGGCCTTCTTCTGGGCCTTCTTGCGGTCAGATTCGTCCGCCGCGCGGAGAATATCCGGCATGAAGAGCATGAGCATCAGCACCAGCGCCGCAGTAATCCCCAGAATCATGCCCCGGCGCGTTTGCAGGGCGCTTGAGAGGTAGCCCAGATAGGGAATCGAGAAGACCGGGCGGCCGACCAGGTTCTTGTAGTAAACCGCCGAGCCGTCAACCTCGTCGTTGGCGTCGCCCTTCGTCTGGAAATAGTACGCCGGTTCGTCGAGCGGAACCTCGACGGTTGTCTCTTCGCCGGTTTCCTCGTTGGCAACGGTCTCCGTCTTGGTGGTCTCCACGGCGATATCCACCACGCGGTGCGTGGCCACCAGCAGATCCTCGTTGACCACGAAGGTGATCGGATCGCCGATTTGGATATCCTCGGGCGCCACATCGCGCACGTAGATCAGCGAGCCGACATGGTACGTCGGCTCCATCGAGCCGGAAAGCACGGCATAAGGCGTCAGCCCCACAACACGCACACCGGCCAGCAGCACGGCCAGCGCCACAACGACGATCACGGCCAGCGTGGTCACGATACCCCAGATCTTCCGAAAAACTTTCATACCGCACCCCGCTCGCGGCTCGGCCGCCGTTCGTTCTTTTCGTCATCCATTATATACTTCATAACATTATTTGTCAAGAGGACTTCTCACCTTTCATATGTGTATTTTATATTTAAAGTATTTGCTAATAGGGTTTTAGAAATCGGGGCTTTAGCGCTCATCGCCTCGCCTTTCCTCGGTGCGTTCGCTGATAATATACCGGGGTCGGTTTTTCACTTCGAGGTAAATCTTGCCGACGTACTCGCCAATCACGCCCATGAACAGCGATTGTATGCCGCCCATCAGCAGCACGATGCAGGCCGTGCTGGCCCAGCCGGGAACGCTGTGGCCGGTGATTTCCGTCACGAGCGACCAGAGTATGCCCAGCAGACTGAGCAGAAAGAAGAACACGCCTGCCCCGAAAATCAGGCGCATGGGCTTGATGGACATGCTGCTGATGCCGTCAAAGGCCAGCGCGATCATGCGCCCCAGCGGATAATGGCTCTTGCCCGCCAGCCGTTCGTGCCGCTCATAGCCCACACATGTGCTCTTAAAGCCGATCAGCGGGACCATGCCGCGCAGGTACAAGTTGACCTCGCGAAAACCGGCCAGCTCGTCCAGCGCGCGGCGGCTCATCAGTCGGTAATCGGCATGATTGAACACCACGTCCACGCCCATGAGGCGCAGGAGCTTGTAATAGCCCTCGGCAGTGGCGCGCTTGAAAAAGGTATCGCTTTCGCGGCTGGTGCGCACGCCGTAGACGATTTCGCAGCCGTCGTGGTAGGCGTCCACCATGGCCTCCATAGCGTGAATGTCGTCCTGCCCATCGCAGTCAATGCTGATGGAAATATCGCAGTGGGTGCGCGCCTCCATCAGTCCGGCGTAGACGGCGTTCTGGTGGCCGCGGTTGCGGCTCTGGCGAATGCCTGTATAATGTAGGTTCTCCTCTGCCAGCCGGGAAATAACCGCCCACGTCGAATCGCGGCTGCCGTCGTCCACAAACAGCACGCGGCTCTCGGGGCTGATCTTCCCCTTCGCGGCCAGCTCGTTGATCTCCTCCAGAAACAGGGAACTTGTGACCGGAAGCACGGCCTCCTCGTTGTAGCACGGCACGACGATGTAGAGCACGGGCAGCGTCATGAGTTATCACCTCTTCCATTCATAACTTTATGCCAAAGCGCGCGCCGATAGCCCACCGTCACAAAATTGTCATATCTGTCATGACTTTATTTCGGCATCTCGCTCGCATTCTAATCTTAGCGGATTCTTAATAGCCTTCACCGCTCCTCAAAGCGCAGCGTAAGGCTCTTGGCGTTGCTTCCTGCCTCGCTCGCCGGGAAGATCGCACACGCCCGGTCGATGTATTCCGCCGGGTCGCTCAGCGACGGGCTGTAGTGCGTCAGCCAGAACGCGCGCGGCTGGGCCTGCGCTGCCAGCGTGGCGGCTTCCTCGAAGGTCATGTGCATGTTCTCCTCGGCCTTGTCCTGCTTGGCCGGGTCGCCGTACATGCCCTCGCAGATGAACAGATCGGCTCCCTGCGCCTGCCGGGCAATAACCGGAAGCGGGCGGCTGTCGGTGCAGTAGGTCACCTTCAAGCCCGGCCGCTGCGGGCCAAGCACATCCTCCGGATGATAGACGTGCTCGCCTATGGAAACGGTTTCACCTTTTTGAAGACTTTTCCAGTAAATTTTCGGAATATCGCGCGCCTTTTCCGGGTCAAAGCGCCCTGCGCGCGGAATCTCCAACGAATAGCCGTAGCAGGGCATACCGTGCGCCACGCGAAATGCCCGAAGCGTGCAGCCGCCCAGATCGAACGCCTCCTCCGCGCCGGTGACCAGCTTAAACTCAATTGGGAAGGGAATCTCCGGCGCAATCGAGCGCAGCGCCGCCACTGTTTCGCCGAGCCGCGCCGGGCCGATCATCGTCAGCGGTTCCGTGCGCCCCGAGTGGCCCATGGAGAGCAACAGCCCCGGCAGCCCGCCGATGTGGTCGGCGTGAAGGTGCGTGATGGCGATCACGTCGATGGCCTTCATGCCCCAGCCCTTTTCACGGATGGCGATCTGCGTGCCTTCGCCGCAGTCGATCAGTATGCTCTTTCCGTTATAGCGCATCATCAGCGCCGTCAGCCAGCGCCCCGGCAAAGGCATCATGCCGCCGCAGCCCAGCAGACAGACATCCAGCACACCGCGTTCCTCCCCTCATTCAAACCACGTCAAGTTGATGTTCACATAGTCGTCGATATCGTGCATCTGCGCCACGAGATACTCGTCCCAGCGCGAGCCGGTCGTCTCATTAAACGCCGCGACGAACTGCGCAATCGAGGCCACCTGCCCCGCGTTGTCCGCAACGTAGCGCGCCAGCGAATCGATAAACGCCTCCCGCCCGGTCAGCGTGCGCATTTCGTGCAGCACGGCCATACCCCGCTCGATCACGACGATCTCGTATTCGTCATAATCAGTAAAGCGGCTGGCATAGCTATCCACGCTCAATCCGCCGGGCAGCGTCACCTGCAAGGCCCCAAGCACCCGCTCGTTGAGGCGCTTTAAATAGGCGTTGTAGCCCTCGCTCTCCTCATAATACAGCAGCGACAGATACTCAGAGAGCGTGTCCCGCATCCAGGGCTCGTTCTCCGGATTACTGCCCACCGCGCCGCCAAACCACTGCCGCGCGCACAGAACCCTCATGTCTTCCTTTAGATCGTCCCGCCGCAGCAGCGCGCAGTCTTCCTCCGGCACCAGAATAAGACCCGATCGGCTAAGGCCATGCAAAACGTCGCTTTCGGCAATATCCAGCGTGGCATAGGGGTAATCGCCCAGCCATTTTTCGTACTGCGTCAGGATGTCCGCGGCATAATCAGCCAGCGCCTGCGCCGTTAAAAGTGTCGTAGCCATCGCGCGAATCATCACGCCCGAATCCAGCGTCCGCTCGCAGGCGTTCATCCGGCGACTGATCGCCAGCGCCATATCCCGCACGCCCTGCGCCTCGATCGTGTAAACAACCACGCCGTCCGCGCGCTTCTCCTCGGATATGACCGCGCCGCTCGAAGCCGCCAGCCAGCCCTCCGGCAGCGCCAGCGTCACCGTGTAATCGGCCAGATCGCTCATCGCCGGGTCAATCGCCACCCCCCAGTTATTGAGCACAAAGCCCTCGATGGCCTGATCGTATACCGCCGCCGTCGGGTAAAAGCTCAGCAGCCGCCAGCCCACCTCGCCGTATCCCAGCGCCCAGTTGTTTTCGCTGAGCAGCAGCGTCATGTCGAATTCGAACACGGCGCTTTCGCCCGGCGCCAGCGCGCAGGCCACGCGCAGAAACTGCTCGTAATCCCCGCTGACAGCCCACTCCGCCGCCTCGCCATTGACGCGCACACGGATAAAATCGACGCCTCCCGGGGCATAACCCGCCGGAAAGGCGTCGTTCCATTCGTCGTCATCCACGGGTATGGCGTCCTCGCGCCGCAAAAGATTGGCCCAGAGGTTAAACATCACATGATCCAGCGTTCGTCCCGCCGTGTTGGTATAGGTCAGCGTTTCGCTCACGCGCGCGGCGCCCGCCGAAGGATCGGCCGCAATCGACAATTCATATCGATTGACGGTCTCCTCCTCGGCAAAGGCTTCGAAGATGGGCAGTACCGACACCAGCGTGCCGATCAGCAGCAGCGCCGCCAGCGCCACCGCCATAACGCGTACCCACATCTTCCTTTGTTCACGCCCGTTTTTGCGCATACGTTTCCTCCCCCGGCCCACGGCCAGTCCGCTTTGCCCCGCAGCCTTTCGGCTCGGCAGGGCTTTTCTTTATACTTTCCTACATGAAACCTTGTAGCCGTTTTACGCGCCACCGCCATGTTCGGCCAGATAGCCGTCCAACACGAGCATCATGTCCTCCAGCGTCTGCGTTTTGTTGATCGCCTCGCGCAGTCTTGCGCAGCCAGGCATCCCCTGCATGTACCAGGTGACATGCTTACGCATTTCCCGCGCCGCCACACTTTCCCCCACATAATCCGCCTGCAGGGCCGCATGACGAAGCGCCGTCTCCACGCGCTGTTTCATCGTCACCGGCGCGACTGGCTCGCCGCGCTCCATGGCGCGAATCTCCGCAAACACCCATGGATTTCCCTGTGCGCCGCGCCCTATGGCCACGGCATCACAGCCGGTTTCGCGCTTCATCGCCTGATAATCGGCGGCGCTGCGCACATCGCCATTGCCGATGACCGGAATGCTCACCGCCGCCTTGACCCGCGCAATAATCTTTCGGTCAGCCCGACCGGAATACATCTGCTCGCGCGTTCTGCCGTGAATCGTAATGGCCGCCGCCCCGGCCTGCTCGGCGCGCTGGGCGACCTCGACGGCGTTGATGTGCTCGGCGTCCCAGCCCGCGCGAATCTTGACCGTCACCGGCAAACGCGCACCCTTCACTGTGGCCGCAATAATCCTTTCGGCCAGCTCAGGCTCCCGCATCAGCGCCGAGCCCTCGCCGTTTGAAACAATCTTCGGCGCAGGGCAGCCCATGTTGATGTCGATAAAATCAAACCCCGCCTCAGAAAGGCGTTCTGCGGCCGCGCGCATATACTCTTCCTCGCGTCCAAAGAGCTGAAGCCCCAATATGCCCTCGCTCGCATCATGACAAAGCAACGCATCCATGGCTCTCGTCCCCTTGGGCGCGTACATATAGCCCTTGGCCGAAAGCATTTCGCTCACCGCCCAGGCCGCCCCCGTTTCAAAGCACAGCCGCCGCATGGGCATATCGGTCACGCCCGCCATGGGGGCCAGCCCCGCGCCTGCCGGAATCTCAATCGAGCCGATCCTCATTGCGGCGCCGGGGACGCCGGCGCGGTGCTCGGCGTCGCCTCCTCGATGATCAGCTGCGTCTGAATCAGCCGATCGATCTTCCAGCTGCCCTCCAGGCGCACCAGCTTGACGGTATAGCGGCCGCCGTACCAGCTGGGCGGTGTAGAGGAAAGCGTTCCTTCTTTCACCAAGTCTGCCTTTTCCTTGAGCACGCTGCCGGTGATCTTGGGGACACGCTCAACGATGGTCGCCGTCGCGCTGTTTTCCCACGGCCAGGCCCAAACCCATTCCAGCGACAGCTTGTAGCTGAAATCGGTAATATTGTAATCGATGTAGGGCGAGGCGTCGCTCAGACCAATGTTGAGCGTCTCGTCGCTCAGCAGGAAATCATTGGTAAAATAGTTGGGCAGATCCTCGGCGTTTTCACGCGTCAGAATGACGGAGGTTCGCGCCGTCATGCCGTCGTTTAAGAGAATATAGATATTGGATGTGTTCATCGCCAGATAAAACGCCAGGATCAGCAGTGCCACAACGACGCAGAGAATCACCAGCCGTCCGGCCACAAACGACAGAAATCTTCGAATATATTTCACGTTTTACGCTCCGTTTCCGGCCTCAGGCATTGCGCCACTTAAAGGCATAGCTGCCCGATTCCAGTTCCAGCATAACATCCTCCTCGGACTGCCACGCCCGCACGACGCCCGCGCTGTCCTTCAGCCGCTTTTCTCCATCGGTCACCTGACACAGCTCGGCCTGCTCCAGAACAGCCACCGCCGTCGTGCCGCAGGGGATATTGCAATTGACGATGTGCAGCCCGTCTTCTTCAATGCGCCATTCGCAGCTGACGCGGCCATAGGGCGTCTTCTGCCAGGCCGAAACGAAGGACAGTCCATCGATCGGGCGGGGATGAATGACCAGCTTGCGATAGCCCGGCTCAGTCAGATCAATACCGGCCAGCGCGCGAATCATCCACTCGCCAATCGCACCATAGGCATAGTGGTTAAAGGAGTTCATATCCCGGCTCCAGAAGCTGCCGTCGGGCTTGATGCCGTCCCAGTGCTCCCACATGGTGGTCGCGCCGCGCGTGACCGAATACAGCCAGGAGGGATAATCGCTTTGCAGAAGCAGCCGTCCAGCCGTCTCATGCGCCCCGCCCTCAGTCAGCGCCAGGCACAGATAAGGCGTTCCGACAAATCCGGTGGTCAAATGCCCGCCATTTTCTTCAATCAGCGCCACCAGCTCGCGCACCATGCGCGGCCGATCCTTTTCCTCGGCCAGATCAAAGTGCAGCGTGAGCGCATAAGCCGTCTGCGTCTGCACGGCCAGCCGTCCGTTGGGCGTGATGAATTCGCGCCGGTAAGCGCGGATAATGCGCCTGAGCAGCGCGCGCAGCTCAATGGCATCCTTTTCATAGCCCAGCACCTCGGCCGTGCGCATCGTCAGGTAGGCCGATCGCGCATAAAAAGCCGTGGCAATGAGCGTTTTGTCGGTCGCGCCGACATAGCTGCCCTCGTGCGCATCCAGTCCCAGCCAGTCGCCGAACTGATCGCCGTGAACCCAGAAATCATCCTCGCACTGCGTGGAGACGTACTTCAGCCAGCGACGCATCGAAGGATACTGCGTTTCCAGAACGCGCTTATCGTCATAGCACTGGTAAAGCGTCCATGGAACAATCGTCGCCGCATCGGCCCAAGCCGCGCCGCCAAAGCTGTTTTCGCCCAGCACATGCGGCACAACATACGGCACAGCGCCATCCGCACGCTGGTCAAAGGCGAGATCCTTCAGCCATTCGGAAAGCATCAGCGCGCTGTCCATATTGATACAGGCCGTTCGGCAGAAGGCCTGGCAGTCGCCCGTCCAGCCCAAACGCTCGTCGCGCTGCGGACAGTCGGTGGGAACATCCACAAAATTACCCCGCTGCCCCCACTGAATATTGTGGAAGAGCTGGTTGACGCGCTCATCCGAACAGCCAAAGCCGGAGGTCACGGCAATATCGGTGCTGATGACTACGCCGGCAAAATCCCTTAGATCAATATCGCACGGCCAGTTTTCCAGCCGGACATAGCGGAAGCCAAAGAACGTGAGCATGGGCTCAAAGGTTTCCCAGCCATTGCCTGAAAGCGTATAAATGACCTGCGATGCCGCACCGCGGTAGTTTTCGTTATAGAAGTTGCCATCCTTGTCCAGCACCTCAGCATGACTGATGACCACGCGCGTCCCGGCAGGGCCTTTGACGCGGAAGCGCAGCCAGCCGACCATGTTCTGTCCCAGATCGAGCACCGTTTCTCCGCGCGGCGTGGTGATGAGCGATATGGGCGCAATCACTGCCTGACGGCGCACCGGCTGATCCAGTTGTGCGCGCAGCGTATGCGTATCGCCCCGCAGGACGGTTGCGCCCCTCCAGGTTGAATCGTCAAAATCCGCCTCGTCCCAGCCGGGCGTCTCCATGCGCGCATCATATTCGATGCCCATGTAGTAATCGGCATGACGCACAGGCGTTTCCGCCAGCGCCTTCCATTTTTCGTCGGTCACGATCAGCTGCTCGCTGCCGTCCTCAAAGAGGATTCGCATCTCCGCCAGCAGAGCCAGCCGCTCGCCGAAGAGATTGCGCCGGTTCACCGCCACCAGATTCCCGCGATACCAACCGTCCGCCAGCGTGGCGCACATGGCGTTTTTGCCGCTCTTCAAAAGCGCGGTCACATCCCATGTCTGGTACTGAACGCAACGCTTATAATCCGTCCAGCCGGGGCAAAGCACATCGGGGCTAACATCCTTGCCGTTTAGGCGCATGGCATAGACGCCCAGCGCCGTGGCATACAGCCGGGCGCTTTTGATTTTCCGGCCGTCTAGCTCAAACTCCCGGCGCAGGCGAGGCGCGCTCTGCATTTTCGAAATGTCGCCCCGCTCAGGAACGCTGATAAAGCGCGCCTGGAAAGGCCGATTCATCATGCCTAATCCGTCCAGCCGGGGCAAAGCACATCGGGGCTAACATCCTTGCCGTTTAGGCGCATGGCATAGACGCCCAGCGCCGTGGCATACAGCCGGGCGCTTTTGATTTTCCGGCCGTCTAGCTCAAACTCCCGGCGCAGGCGAGGCGCGCTCTGCATTTTCGAAATGTCGCCCCGCTCAGGAACGCTGATAAAGCGCGCCTGGAAAGGCCGATTCATCATGCCTGTTTCAAAGGAGGCCATGGGGCTGTATTCGCCGTCCCGGCCGCGCTTATCCCAAATGCGCACACGCCAGAGATAACGGGTACGCGGCATAAGCGCCGGCCCTTCATAGGAAACCAGCACGCTGTCGCGCCGGTTAACGCGCCCGGTATCCCACAGAGGCGTCGAATCGCCCTCCCTGAAAACCTGCAGCCGGTAACCGCCCTGAATCATGCGCTCCTCGGATACGCACTGCCAGCTGAATCGCGGCTTGTCCAGATCCAATCCAATCGGATTGACCTTGTATTCACACGTTAAATTCACTGCCTCCGGCATCGCTCACGCCTCCGTTAATTATTCATGCCTTCCAGTATGGAGAGCATCTCGTTGACCATATCCTCATCGTTCATGCGGAACTTTATGACAACGCGGCGGGACGCGTCCATATCGACGGTTCCGTCATCATTGTAAATGGGGTCGCTGTACGAACGGCCATTGACCGTCACAATCTGCTGCAGGCGCTCCTTGGCTTCGGCCGATATGCCGGTAAACTCGCTGCTGAGAATATAGCGCAAAACGGCATAGGCGCGGTCCTGAGACAGGCGCATGTTGGTCATGAAGGTGCCGTCGATGTCGGTATGTCCTTCAATGATAATCTGGCTGACATACTGGGCATAGCCGTCGCTCATCAGCACCTCCAGATAGCCGGGGATAAAGCTGTTTAAGAACGCCTTGCCCACATCCTTGAGCGTCGAACGGTTGACGTCAAACATCATCTCGGTGCTGAAAACGATAGCGCCCGAATCATCGACGCTGGCCCCGTTAATATCGGAATTGGCCAGCGCGCGCACCAGCTCCTCAACAATGGCGCTCTTCACGCCCACCAGCTTATCCAACTGGGCCTGCTGCCGGTCCAGCTGTTCCTTTTGCGTCTGCTGGGCCAAAAGCGCCTCGTCCAGGCTGACCTTGGCCGTATTCAACTCGTCCTCCTGCGCCGCCAGCTTCTCTTCAAGCGCCTTGAGGGTATCCTCCTGCAAAAGCAGCTTGGCCTTTTCGTTGAGCAGCGCCTGCTCAGTTTCGGTCAGCTTGAGCGATTGACTGTTCAGCTCATCCTGCTTTTCATCCAGCTCCTGCTGCACCAGAATTAGCGCATTTTCCTTGTCCTGCAGCTCCTGCTGGGAAATGGAAAGCTGGGAAGACTGCTCGTCCAGCAGGCCCGACTGCCTCAACAGCTCGGCCGTCTTGACTTCAAGCATATCGTAATACTGATACACCGCGTAAAAGAGCACCAGCACGAAAATCAGCATCAGCGCACTCATCAGATCCGAAAAGCTGATCCACAATGAGCCATTATCTCCGCCGCGATACTTGCTGCGCCTGCGCATTACTGACCACCTCCGCGGCCGGTACGGCGCGCCGTCTCATCCAGCAGCCGCTGAGCGTGCTCGATGGTTCGGGTTAGCTGCCGCATCTGATCGGCATAGGCGTTGGCCGTGTCGTTCATAATCGCGGGCATATCCTTCACCGAATCGCTGATAGCGCTAATCAGGCCGGTCAGCTTGTCGATGATGTCCTGCATATTGGCGTCAAACATGCCAAACGCATGCTGAAGATCACCGTTGACGCTTTTGGAGAAGGCCTTGTGCGCCGTCAGCAGATCCTCGCCGCTGGCCTTGAGCTCCTCGGACACCTTATGCAGCGCATTGGTGGAGATATTCGTGTTCTCCACATAGGCCTTGGTGAAGGCATCCATGCGCGTCTGAAAGGAGTTGACCTCGCGCATGAAATCGGTCTGCATCTGGCCGATCTGCGCGATGTAATTAGCCTGCTGGCGCGCCACCATTTCCATGCTCTTGACGTTATCGGCCGCCGCGCCGAAGCCATCCTCAACACTCTGCTGCGCCGCGCCCAGCCGCGAAATATAGCCGTCGAATTTGACGACCAGCGATTCGGACATCTGCTGAATCTGCACGATGTCCCGCGAGACGCGGTTGAGCCCGTTGATCGTCGCCTCGACCATTTCCTGCGTGTCCTTATGCCAGCGACATGTCTCGGCAATGGTGTCGGAAAGCTGCTGGAAACGGCCGTTGAGCGCCGCATCCATGTTGTCTATAAACTTATTGACAATGGCGTCCACGCCGCGCACCTGCTCGCGCGAGGAGACCGTAATAAAATTGTCCAGGCTCTGCTGAAGCGGCTGAAGCGCCATTTCAATGGCCGCGCCAATGCGGTCGGTCATGCTGCCAGTAATGTCCTTGGCCAGTTCGTGAATCATGGCCGTCTGCTCCTGCTGGTAGATCGTAATCTGCGTGATGGGATCCACCGTAACCATGTGCGCCTGCTGCTGCATGGCATCGTAAAAGCGCTTGAGCGTCTTGCGGGTCGAGCCCTGCATCAAGCGCACCAGAAGCGAGAACGTCACCGAGAGAACAACGCCCACGATCGACGTCGAGAAAGCGTAGCGCATGCCGTTCATCAGCACGCGAATAGCATCCATCGTCGCGCCCGAGCTGTCCAGGTTAAAATCCGACAAGCCCATGATAATGCCAATCAGCGTTCCTAAAAAGCCCAGCGACACCAGCATACCCGGCACGGCGTCGCCAAAGGAGGCAAAGCCCGGGTCGTAAATTGCCGTATCTTCATTAATATAGTCATCCAGCGGGCTGGCGTTGTGATATTCGTCGTCGGCAAAGAGACGGCTGTTCAAAAACTCCGTCCACTGCGCCGTCAGCGGGCCCTTGCCCAAAAAGCGCTTGTCCTGCCAGGCATCCTTGCTCTCTTCGCTCTTGATCTTGCGAATGCCGCGCCGAAGCTGAGCGCGGCTCTTGATGACCGGATAGATGCACTTGAGCAATCCGACAACAAAAAGCACGATCATCGCAACATAAACCAGACTATCGGCCAGATTCTTGGCCAGCTGCTCCAGCACCTGAGACCAGACTTCATTAAACAACTGCATCAGTCCTTTCAATTCATACTCGCCCGGCCTCTCGCAGGCGAACCGCTTCCTCTGTTTAAGACGCAACAAAGCGCGCTGCGGTTCACCCGGATAGACCCATTCTGTTTTATTATATCACGATCATGTTAACAGCACAACGCACTACCTCGTCAACTTTTGGGCGACGCGGTAAACATAAAAGCAGCGAACCGAGCCGTCAAGGCTCAATTCGCTGCTTTTGCTTTTTTCAAAGCCACCAAACATACCCTTAATCCCGGGGCGCATCGCCGCAGTCCGGCACATCGATGGGCTGGCTGCCCCGCAGGATGGATTCGTGCGCCAAAAGCCCCGGAATTGTATAGCGCGCCGCATCCCAGGCGCTGACGGTCGGGATTTTTTCATAAAACACCGCCGTGCAGAAATCGTCCACCAGCAGCTGGTGAGAGGCCATATGGCCGTTGGGCAATCCCTTAAAGGATTCAGGCAGCGCCGCAACGCGCTGATCCTGCATAGGCGAAAACGCATCCCACTGCCAGCCGTGATTGGCCACTCTTTCCTTAAAATCCGCATCGAGCCGATGCGCTTCCATTTCGCAGGGATTGATCAACGCGCTCACATCCTGAAAATCCACGCCACCCTGCGCCAAGTGCGTGAGGATATGCTGCGCGTTGCTGAACTGATACGCGCCCTGCGTGCCGTAAAAGCCGCTGATATAGGAGCTGGGCGCCTTATAGCCGATGCGACGGCACTCATTGATGCGCGCCGTGCCGCCATTGGAAAGCTTCATCAGCGAAAAGCCGTCCGAAATGACGTTATCCCACTGATTGACCCCCTTGGCAAAGAAACCGTCTTCCTCCTGATCCTCATAGCCCATCGCCACAACACGGGTCACATGCGCATTGACGGCGTGCAGCACCATGGCCGTCGAATGCGTGGGATAATAAAACGGCGGCACCCCGGCGCTTCGCTTATCAGCTCGAAAGTCCACCGGAAAGTGCGAAATATCGTGGTGATACTGCGCCTCGGCATAGACAAACTTGCCCATCTCGCCGCTTTCATAGCGTTCCTTGCAGAACATCGAGCAGGGATAGTAAATACAGGTTTCTCCCATCATATACGTTAGCCCGGTCTTTTTGACCAGCTCGACAATCTCCTGGCATTCCTCAACGCGGCTGGCCATGGGAACGGCCGAATAGACATGCTTTCCGGCCAGCAGCGCTTTTTTGACCAGCGGGCCATGCAGATGCCGCTGCGTAAAAATCGCCACGGTATTCACCGCAGGGCTTTTTAGCGTCTCCTCGAAGGAATCGATGATCTCCACGCCGAACCTTTGGCTGTAATCCCGCGCACGTTCAGCCTTGAGATCGCATACATAGACCTTTTCTACCAGCGGATGCGCCTTAAACAGCGGCACAAAGCAGGCGGCAAATTCGCCGCAGCCCACAAAACAGACTCTTAATTTTCCGCTCATCATCAATTCCTCCATCCCACTTTGCTTTTTCCCCTTGATTATATCAATCCCATGTGCTACAATCAATCCACAAAGCAAAGACAAAGCATAACAAAACAAACGGAAGTGACGCTCATGCTCGTCTCTCAGCTCAATCCCTATATCCGCTACATGGACAGGCGCACCTGCTTCGTAAGCTATAAAGCGCCTGTTATGGCCTACGACTACCGGCTCTTCGCCGTTTGCGAGGGGGAATGCCGCCTTGAAATCAACGGTTCTGTTCTTACACTAAACAAAGATGCGCTAGTGATTTTCCCGCCCGCCATGCCCTATCGCTTTTTCTTCTTCGAAAGCGCCCCAGCCGTGCTCTATGACATCAATTTCGACCTGGAATTTTCCCACACCGGAGAGGCCAGCCTCCCGCCTGATGAGGCCGCGCACTTTCGTCCCGCCCGGATGCCCTTGCCGCCCGATGCCGTGCTGTTTGCCGCGCCTGTGCTGCTTCAAACGGCCCCCAAGCTGTGCAGTCTGACCGGCGATATTCTCACGCAGCACGAAAAGGACAGCCTCTATAGCCTCGAGCTCTGTTCGGCCCTGCTCAAGGCGCTGCTCATCAAGGCGCTTCACCTCACGCAGCGCGCGCCCATTACCCCCTGCGAAAAGCTGATCGAATCGGTCAGCCGCTATCTCGATGAACACTGCCGCGAAAAGATCACCCTTCAAGAGCTGGGACACCTCTTCGGCTATCATCCCTTCTACTTGAACCGGCTCTTTCGCGAGCAGACCGGCTCAACGCTTCATCGCTTTCTGATGGAATGTCGCATGAACCGCGCCCGCTCCATGCTGGCCTCAACCGGCCTGAGTATCCGCGAAATTGCCGATTCACTGGGCTTTTCCTCGTCCGCCTATTTTTCCGAGCTGTTCAAGGCTCTGTGTGGCGTAACCCCCGCCGCTTATCGCCAATCCTACCGCGCCAAAATCTGAGGCCTGCGCGCCATGTTCCTGCGGAAACAGACATATATAAAAGCATCGTCTGTTTTCAAGGAGGAATCGTTCATGCGCCGCCATCCCTTCCCGCTTCGATTGCCTGTGCGTCATTACCCGGTCGTCCGCCTCGCGGCCGCGCTGATAAGCACCCTGATGATCGGCCTGCCCGCCGCCCTGGCCGAGGAAACGACCAACGATATTCTGGCCATCGTCAACGGCTGTGTGCTGCCGCTTGAGGACGCGCAGCGCCAGTTTGACTATTATGCACCTTTGTATCAGGCGCTGGGACAGGGCGACGCGCTGGATGGCCTTCGGCGCGATCTGGCCCGCCAGTCGGTGCGCCGCGCGCTGATTTTATCCGATTGCCGCCGTCTAGGGCTGAAACTAACCCCGGAAGATCGCCTCCGCCTGCGTTCTCAGGCCGAAGCCGAGTATCACGCTCTGCTCTGCGCGCAAACAGCCTGCGCCGATACCCAAATCAGCGGTCTTCGTCAGGCCGCCGCCGAAATCACGCTGGCGCAAAACGGCTTCACTGCCGCATTGCTTTATGAACGCCTCTGCGAGGACGAGCTACTTTCGCGCCACAAATCTTTCATAACAGACGACCTTGAAATCGACGAAGCCACGCTACGCGCCGCCTTCGAAACCCGCGTTTCGGCTCAAAAAATAGCCTACGAGCAAAATCCCGCGCTGTTTGAGCACGATGTACTCTCCGGCAAGCTCATCTGCTATATTCCCGAAGGAACGCGCCGCATCCGCCATCTGCTCATCCTGGCCGACCCGGACGATCAGCTTCTGCTGGAAGAAAGCCTCGCCGAAGTCGGCCCCCTTAACGAATCCGCCGCCCGGGTGATCGAGCCACTGCTTGAGCGCGCCCAATCGCTTCTTGACCTTCTCGAGCAGGGCGAATCCTTCGCCGCGCTGATGAGCGCTTATCAGGATGACAGCCGCATCCGCCCCTCTCCATTGACCGCCGGCGAATATGGCTACGTCGCCCGCACGGGCGGCCTCTGGGATGACAAGCTGCGCTCGGCCGCTCAGGCCATTAAACAAAACGGCGACCTCTCCGCGCCCATCGTCACGGCCCTGGGCGTTCACCTGATTCAACTCGTCGATCAGTCCGCCTGCGGAAGCGTGTCCTTCGAATCTGTCCGCGCCCGCCTGTCCGAGGAATTGACCGCTGAGGCCCAAACCGCCTGCTATGAAGAGCGCATCGCCATGCTCTTTGACACAGCCGATATTCTCTGGTATGACGACAACCTCGCCTATCCCGATGAAGCGCCCTGAAATAAACGTAATCCCCCTCGATAACACATCGAGGGGGATCCAGCCTGTCAAAGAATCCACAATGCGACCTCGCAATGCGTCTTCTTATGCGATA